>JAICXZ010000459.1 GCA_025934475.1 Mucilaginibacter sp.
CGATAGTAATATATCAAAATTGAAAGGCTTGGTCATGTAATCGGTAGCGCCAAACTCAAGGCCCTTTACCTGGTCCTCTTCGCCGCTCAGCGCTGTAAGCAATATCACTGGGATATGGGATGTTCTGGAGTCATTCTTTAGCTTTTTGCACAACTCGATCCCGTTCATTTCCGGCATACTAACGTCGCTTACTATAATCACCGGATGCAGGGCCAGCGCTTTTTGCCACCCGTCTTTACCATTTACGGCTTCAACAATCTGAAAATACTCCTTCAGGTTATCTTTGAGGTAAAATCTCAAGTCATCGTTATCTTCGACAAGTAGTACGACCGGTTTTTTATTTTTTTCCAGATTCGTACGATCATCTTGTTTACCCCCGGTACCTGTTTCAATAGCCAAATCCGGTGCGGCGGCCGCCTGCGGCAAATTCAAAGAATCGGCTTTTACAGGGATCCTCACTACAAAACAGCTGCCATTGTTGGGTTCGCTTTCAACGGTAATCTCACCGTGGTGCAGCTTAACGAACTCCCGGGTTATTGATAGCCCGATGCCGCTACCCTGATTAACCAGGGAATCCGGAACTTCGTTCTGGAAGAAACAGTCAAATATTTTGTCCTGCTTTTCCTTATCTATACCTATCCCCGTATCGATTACTCTTATTTCCAGCCAGTTATTCTCCGGCATATCCTGGTTGGCAGTTACCGTAAGCCATACGCTAACATGGCCACCTGACGGCGTGAATTTAAAGGCATTCGAAAGTAAATTAAACAGGATGCGTTCAATCTTATCGTGATCGAAGCTGGTAACCAGGCTATCGGTATCCGTATCAAAGAGGAAGTTTATGTTCTTCTTATCAGCAAGATCAGCAAATGAATATGAAGCGTCCTTGATGAACTGAACAATGTCTCCTTGTTCAGGGCTAAGTTTTAATTCGTGCACTTCCATCTTCCTGAGATCCAGCAACTGATTAACAAGGTTCAGCAGGCGCCTTGCATTACGTTTAATTAACTCGGCCTGTGTTCTTTGATCTTTATCGACGGCATGACTGATCATTTTATCCACCGGCGCCATGATCAGTGATAACGGCGTTCGGAATTCGTGGCTTAGATTGGTCAGGAATTTGATCTTCATCATGTCGAGCTCCTGTGTGCGCCTGGCTTCTTTCCGTTCCTCTTCAATGGCAAATTTCATTCTGAGCTTTTCAATCCCCTTGCGCCTGATTAAATATAGCGATCCCAATATAACCAGCCCATAGATTACGTATGCGAAAGGCGATTTATAAAACGGCGGCAGCACCCTAATATTCAGCGTTGTCTCTGAAATTGCAGGACCTCCGGAAGGCATAATTGCCCTTACTTTAAAGACATAATCGCCCGCGTCCAGGTTGGTATAAGTGGCCTTGCGTGAGTTATTATCCGTCGCGATCCATTTCGTATCAAAACCCTGCAGCGTATACTGGTAGCTCACCTTGTCGGGGTTTAGAAAGTTCAATGCAGCAAATTCAATCGTAAACATGTTCTCGGCATGCCGAAGCGTTATCGACTTGGTTTCAAGTATCGATTTTTGCAGCACCACATGACCATCAACGTTTTGCTTTGGCTGAACAGGATTGTTGAAAACAAGAAAACTAGTCAACGCGATCGTTTGTTTCTCAGCATTTGACCGTATGTCCTTCGGGTTAAAAATATTGAACCCATTGGCGCCTCCGAAAATAAGCTCACCCTCCCTGGTTTTCAATGAAGAGTACCTGTTAAATTCGCGCCCCTGCAAGCCGTCGCCTTCATCAAAATTTTTAAAATGTAATGTTAGATTATCTCCCGTACCAGTTACAACAATATTGCATAACCCATTGGCTGTGCTGACCCACATGTCGTGGCGGTCATCCTCCACTATGTCCTGTGTATTATTGTCAGGCAAACCGTCACTCTTATGCAGGTTTCTGAATTTTTTTGTCCTGGGATTAAATATACTAATACCAGCGCGAGTTGTAATCCAGAATAAATGGCGGGAATCTTCTATCAGGCTGGATATACTATTGCTGACCAGGCCATTTTCAGGATTCCCCATCCGGATATAAGAAATAAACCTCGATTGGCGGGTTAAAATGTTCAGCCCGTAAGCGGTACCTATCCATAGATTGCCGACTTCGTCTTCAGCAAGCTTTGAAATGTAATTTATGTTCAGTCCGTTGCCTGCTTTATAATGTTTGAACGTTTGCATTTCCGGGTCAAATAAATCGAGCCCGCCACCGATTGTTCCGACCCACAGATGATGGGAAGAGTCTTCTATAATATCTGATATGCGGTTATCTGCTATTGATTCCGGCGAGCTGCTGTGCCTGTAGTGCTTAAATGAGTGTCCGTCGAAACAGTCCATGCCGCCGAAATAGGTGCCTATCCACAATCTTTTTTTATGGTCGATACAAAGACTGACGATCACGTTATTCGACAAGCTGTTGGGGTCGGCGGGGTTATTGACAAAGGTCTTATAGGTACCGGTCCTGCGGTTATAATAGATTAGCCCCCGGCCATTGGTTCCGATCCATAAGTTACCATAATCGTCTTCCGCAAAGCGGTTTACATCATCGTACGGAAGGCTGCCGGCGTCAGAGGCAAAATGTTTGATCAGTGGAAACTTGATAATATCCGGATGATAATAGCTTATCCCTTTTTTAAAAGTGCCTATCCAAACAATTCCATCGTTCCCTTTATAAATAGATGTGATGCTGTTTTGAGACAGGCTTTTGGAATCGCCTTCGCGTGTTAATAGAGTTTGTACCTTAAAATCCTTTTTGTTAATCAGGTTTACTCCTCCATGGTCGGTGGCAACCCATATCAGGTTTTTGTCATCCTGCAGAACGCCCGTGACGATGTCCGAACTTAAGCGCCCCCCGGGTGACCTGCTATTTATGTTTTTAAATGCGTCTTTTTTTTCATCATAAAAAAACAACCCGCTTGGTTTTCCTACATCAAATACCCACAGGTCGCCGTCACGGTCGGCGAATACCTGGTAATTAGCTTCAGCCCGTCCGGCCATCTTACTAAGAGTAATTATACGATTGGTAACAACACAGGTATTCTCATCTATTTTATCAAGCACACCATCTTGATACACAACCCATAGGCTTCCCCTGCCGGTTTCGCTAATGCCCGTTATTTTATCCGAATATAAGGATTCATTGCCTTTGGCATTGTGCCGTAGGTGGATAGTCGTTCCATCAGCAGGCCGGTATCTATAAATGCCGTATGAATCGTCTACAAACCAAAAGTTTCCAAAGCCGTCCTTTTTTATATCCCGGAAATTAACATCCGGAATATGCATCTGGCTTAACTGCTTGTCGGCATCATGTTCAAACCTGTCTTCAGCCGGATCATAAATATTAAATCCGGCCATTGTGCCAATCCATAGCTTGCCGAATGGGCCTTCAAAGATTCCGGTTATATCATCGTCAGTAAGCGAGGTGGTATCATCCGAATGTTTGTATACTTTAAAAGTATAACCATCATACCGATTCAGCCCGGATGCAGTACCGATCCACATAAACCCTTTACTGTCCTTATAAATGCAAGTGATGCCGTTATTCGAAAGTCCGTCCCCAATATCCAGGCGCGAGAACTGGTAATGGTTGTCCTGCGCATATAGCCAGTGTGTACCAAAAATGCACACGGCCGCAAATAATAAAATCCTTTTTAACATCACACTGATCTGAAATCGCTCATAACTTAGGAATTTCTAATTTAAAAATAAACGCGAACATTACAGCCATGACTTTTGAATGTATGCGATGATAGTTAGCCGGTCCATATATCGCGTCAGGTACTTAAACCGAACTATAGTTTTGCGATTTGCGCAACATACCCGCCGTTTCTTACCATGTCTATTTTTAAATGGTCATTGCTGGTAACGATTTTTGTTACAATGGCCAAATGCTCTGCGATCTTGCCGCTATCACCGGCATCCTGCCAAATGGTAAGCTTATATTTACCGGCGGCCAAAAAATTTAACGGCAAATCGAACTGTCTTGGCTGTTCGTCCGTCATTCCGCC
>JAICXZ010000361.1 GCA_025934475.1 Mucilaginibacter sp.
CTATTTGAGATGAGGTACCACGATAAGCACTATTTACGAGGGCGGTCAATTCGGTGGCATCAACCAGCGTGGCTTTTGTGATCGGCATAATCGCAAACCTAGTTTTTTGCTGGTAACACTCCAAATTCGGTGTTACGATTATGCCGAAAAGAATCTGGCAAACGCTTATAACGAGGTGATTTGCTGGCTCACCTGCTTTGCCTGCAGGGATACATGTAAGCGGATATCCGTTTTGATGAACGTATCATACTTGATATTATCTGTGGCGATTCCCCAGTCGCGGCGATTGATCACAATATCGGCCTGGCCGGCAAATTCCGTGATTGTCGATCTGGATACATCGGCCGTAAACACTACTTTCTTCGTAATATCACGAAGCGTAAGATTGCCGGAAACAGTGAGCAAATGGCTTTGCGGGTTCCCTATATGGGTTACCGATACGATATCCAATTTAGCATCAGGAAATTTACCGGTATCGAAGAAGTTATCGCCACGCAGGTTGTTCTCCAGCTTTTGTTTGTCGGGTGCGCCAAGGTCAGTTACTGCTAATGTATTCATTCCGATAATCACCGAACCTTTAGCCAGTTGTCCGCAATGCATAGTTAAACTACCCGAGCGGATCCTGACGGTACCATTATGCGTACCCGTCAGTTTTTCGGCATGCCAGGCGATGTTACTGCCGGCCGGATCGACCGTCAAAATACTTATTCCACCCGATTCTGGAGCGGTAACTGGTGCTTCGCTCCCAGGAACATGGCCCAGGAGAAGCAAGCAAATCAAAAATGCTTTCATGTCTTTTCGTTTTAAATGACAAGACAAGATTAGGCACTCCCGTTTCCCCACTAAAATAAAGTAGACCAAATACCCGATTAATAGACGTATCTTGATATACGATTTTATCGCCCAACGTTCGTCTACTACTTTTGATGTTGGTCTATTCCATTAGCCGTTCGTCTGTTTTATCCTGATAATTGCAGAAAACATCGCCCGAATGAGTATCCAGCGGCCGACCGCCAAAAAATTGCTTCACCTAGTGTTGTGGGTGGTTATCACACTCATTTTTTTGTTCGACCGGCGCTTCCTGATACAAAAGACGGGTCTGGGACATTTTGCTGAATGCACCATCGTCAGGCTTACGCTGATCATCTCACTCTCCTACTTCAACATTTTTTACCTGATACCTAAGTATATTCCAACCGGTAAATACCTGGTCTATTCTGCGTTGCTCTTATTATCCGTTGCCATATATGTGGCGCTGCAAAGCTTGTATGATGTTTATTTATATGGCTTCGTTATTGGCTTCGCCGGCTATAAGAGTTTTTGGCGTGCGGCGCCGCTAAACCTATTAACCACTTTATGGTACCTGGTCATAACTGTCGCTTTCAAGTTAAGTATCGATTGGTACCAGCAGCGGGTCGAGCTTAAAAAGCTGCAGGAAGAGTTGAAACGTGAAGCATCGATTGTTATCACCAGTCACACCGATACCAATCACATTTTTCTGAAATCGGGTACAAAAAAAATTAAAACCGACCTTAACTCCATCTATTATATCCAGGGACTAAAGGATTACTCTATTATCTACACCCATGAGGGCAAAATAATAGTGAAGGGATCACTCAAGATCGTTGAAGAGTTATTTCCACCAAAACATTTTGTGAGGACACATAAATCGTACATGGTGGCCAATAACAAGATTAAGCATTTGCAGGGCAATAAGCTGGTGCTGATCAATGATAAGGTTATTCCGATTGGGAGAAGTTACAGGCATTTGCTGGAGGCATCATAAAGGTCTTACATCTTTCCGATCATCACCATCGCCAGCATAAAAACATCATAAGCGATGTGAAAGAAAATCGGGTACCACAAATTGCTTTTATAATGCCGGTAAACAAAGGTTATTACCAGCGCAAAGATAAAGATAGCTACAACAGCACCCCAACCTTCTTGCCAGTGATAAAGGGCAAAAAGCGCGCTTGCGATAATGCCGCTGAAAGAAAACGCGTTGCCCTTATCACCGAAAATGCTCTTAAGGCGATTTAGAATGAAACCGCGGAAAGCGACCTCCTCATAGGGAATCACTAGCACCGAGGCAAGTAATATTAGCAACAGAAAATTAATGAGATGATGCCTGATATAGGCAAAATCAGAAAGGTTGGCGTGTCTGAAACCAATATGCGTCAAAAAAGGACCAAGCAGCCAGAAGTGAAATGCTGCATACAACAGTCCAATCCCGCCGCCGATATAAAATGACCGCCAGTTCAGGTCGTTGAAACGAAAGCCGATACCTGCAAAACTTTCGCCCACTATATTAAGATATATCCAGATGACACCCAGTACTACAAAGGGGTAGGCGTACATGGGCAAATGCCCGTAATGCGGGAACAGCATCACGAAGGCTATCAGAACAATATCCAGCACCAACCGGAGATTACTATTGGGCCGTCTCATATTTACAGGGCGCGGTAATCTTCGCGAACCGGGTCAAAAATATCCAAGAGTTTGCAATCGGTGATGGCGATGCCACTATGGTATGCCTCTGAAGGAATCAGAGCGTAGCGCCCAGGGTCAAGCACTTGCGGATCACCGTTTACAGTAAGTTCGAACTGGCCTTCGAGCACAAAAGTATATTGCTGATGCGGATGCTTATGTCTTGGCACCGAATAGCCTGCAGCTACTGTAATGAAGTTGATGGTGTTGCGATCGGTGTGGATTAGTTTAGAGAAAAAGCCCGGCGCCACTTCTTTGACCGCGATGTCGTCGAAATATTTGAAAATGCTGGTATCCATGAGGTTTTGAATGTGGGTTTAAATATACAATAGCGGCGGTTAAATTGTAACAATCGGCAGCTCAAACTATCATAGAAATATGAACGGGGACACCACCATGACAGAAAAACCCAAATACGAACGCACCCTTTGGTGGCTCACCGGTATCCTCGTGCTTATCGGCGTAGTGATTGTGGTGCGAAGACTTGTCTCCCTGGCGAACCTGCCGCCTGGACCATATGTACCTGTTGCCAACAGCCGTAACCCGGTACCTGACAGCGGATTTGTCGATCACCCTTTGCTCACCGCAATTCACATTATTCCGGCGATAATCTTTGTGCTGCTGGCGCCGCTGCAATTTGTGAAGAGGATACAGGTACAATACCCAACGTTTCGCCGGGTAACCTTAAACGTCGTATTGGCCTGCGGCCTCGTCATTGGTTCAACCGCTTTGATCATGGGCTTTATTATGGCCATCGGTGGAATCACTGAAACACTGGCTGTTACTGTTTACGGAACCGCTTTTTTGTATTGTATCGTAAGAGCCTGGATTACTTTCGCTCAAAAACAAATGGCGCAGCATCGCGAATGGATGATCCGTGTTCTGGCCATTGCCCTGGCCGTTTCAACTACGCGCCCGGTAGTCGTTTTGTTTTTTGCAACCAGTCGGCTTACCGGTTTAACTATACACCAATATTTCGGTGTCGCCTTTTGGATAGCCTTTACACTGCATGTGATTGTAGCAGAAGCCTGGATACGTCGCACCAGACCGACCCAACAAAAAAAGGCCATCCGCTAACTAGCGGACAGCCTTGCAAACACTCTAAAAACTAACCTTATTATGAAAAAGCTTATTCTAAACCGGCTACCATTTGCTTGCCGGCTTCTTTAACCAATATGTTTTGGGTATTGTGCCCTACAGTAAAATTGTTGTTGACAACAACTGCATTGACGTTACGATTCATACCGAACTCTTCTACCCTGCCGCTTAATGTTATTGTTGCGCGATCACGCAGCGTAATGTTAGCGCTGTATGAATCAAATTTCAGGTTGGCAGTTGCGTTATCATGCAGATCGATATTGAACTCGATCTTGGCAACATCACCAAATGATTTGATCTCAGCGCTGTCATAAGCCGATACTGACTGCAATGATTCTGAGCTTACCCATACCACTAATTTCTCGGAAGTGTAAGACGAAATGCGCAGAACGCCATTTTTGCTTTGCACCAGGGCGCTCTCAGCATAATACTTGTTGTAAACTGTTACTTTTTCGGGGGCATTGTCAGAGATAAATAATTGAACATTCCCGCGAACTTCGATCTTATTGATGGCTTTAATGTCATTCAAAACAGTGTAATTGCTGCTGGCAGCATAAGTGTTTTTTGTAAATCCGACCATTACAGCGAATGCCAGAACTACGGATAAAATTTTGGTTTTCATTTCCTTTTTTTATTTAGTTATTACTCTTTAAACCGGGAAATTTTCGACCACTGAATCAAACTTTTAACGCAGTCGCACTACCCGATTTAATTCGCTGCAAAGGTGCAAAGAAATATGATTCGATTTATCATAATAGTGTCATAAATACACTAACTTAAAATTGACAAAAAATAAATTTAATATACTGTTTTACAGCAAATTACATAATGTAAATTAAAGTTACTTAGGGTAGTCTAAAATATTTTCATTGATTTTTAGCGGCGCAAAATGAGAACCCTACACGATTTTTTTAGAATGAGCTTTCGCCGGTAAATTGTCTGAACCACCAGTCCGCTCGGTTAAAGCTAGACCACCTTCACCCAACGGGCCGCAGTGGGCTATACTTATACTTTGCTCATAGGTTTTTCCTCGTGCGTCTTGGGA
>JAICXZ010000458.1 GCA_025934475.1 Mucilaginibacter sp.
CGAGATCTATCGCGGCCACAATGGCCTGGCCGGCGAGTTGAGTCATATTCCGCTGTCGGAAGATGATACTTTGTGCGTGTGTGGCAAACGGGGTTGCCTTGAATCGGCGGCATCTATGCTGGTTGTGGTTGAAAAAGCGATAGAGGGCATTCGCCGTGGACGTGTAACCAGTCTTAAAACCACCGATATACAACCTTCAAAAGCTTTAGGCGAGGCCATCATGGAGGCAGCAGGTAACGGCGACCAGTTTGCAATCGAATTGCTGACCGACGCGGGTTACAAGATTGGCAAGGCGTTGGCTATCCTGATCCACATCATGAATCCTAAAGCCATTGTGCTGAGCGGTCGTGGTGCGCGGGCAGGTAAGATACTGCTTGCCCCTATTCAGCAGGCGCTGCACAAATATTGCATCCCGCGACTGGCAGAAAGCACCGAACTGCTTATCTCTGACCTTGGTTTTGACGCCGAATTGATTGGCGCGGCAGTGTTGATGATGGAAAACTTCGACAAAGAAGTTAAGAACCCCATGCTGGCTGCGGGGTAAGCCCTGAAACCGATTATATTAAGATTTGTTGGTAAAAATAAGGCGACATGCTGCAAATACGTGGCGCATTATTTATTATTGTAATACAACAAACCTAAATGCATATTCTGATACTAGGCCCGACCGGAAGACTGGGGCGATTGCTTGTAGATGAGGCGTTAAGCAGAGGGCACCAGGTAAGCGTCGTTGTCAGTCACGAATACCGTCTGAAAACCGATCCAAAATTGTTGGACGTTCATGAAGGGACGCCCCTGAATAAATACACCGTGTCGGAAGCTATGAAGGGTTGTGACGCTATTCTGAGTGCTCTCAATATTTCACGCACATCCGATTATCCCTGGGCCGATTTGCGTACCAGCGCCGACTTTCTGTCATTATCAATGAAGAATATCCTTGAGGCCGCGGCCGAAAACCATATAAAGCGCATCGTTATAACCACAGCCTGGGGTGTAGCCGAAACCCGTGGAGATATTCCCTTTTGGTTTCGCTGGCTTATCGACCACAGTAATATCAAATACCCCTACTTTGATCACGAACGACAGGAAGAAATGTTGAAAGTATCTGATCTCGAATGGACCGTTGTGCGCCCCGTTGGATTGACAGATTCACATAAAAGCAAGGAAATCAAAGTCACTTTAGACAATCAGCCCAAGCCATCGCTAGCCATCAGTCGCCTTAATGTTGCCCGGTTTATGCTGGATGTGCTGGAGCAAAATCTTTATATCAACCAATTTCCGGTTGTTTCGGAGAAGTAGCAATTGCATGGCGCGAGGCGGTTGGCGCAGGGGCGGCAATAAAAAGTTGATTACAGCAACCCCTTCAATTCCCCAAATGAATCTATCGTTGCAATCTTCCCCTCCTCAACTTTGCCAAAACCATAGGATGCGAAAATAAAAGGCACACCGGCTTTAGCAGCCGAGTCGCGATCGCCGGTGGTATCGCCAATGTAAACCGGAGCCTCCAGGTCATGATCTTTTACTATGTCTTTAATATTCTCAGCCTTAGGTTGCCCTTTGGTGCCATAACACTGATGACCAAGGAAGTAGTCAGCAACGGGGCAATGACTCAAAAAAGTTTCGATATACCCGCTCTGGCAGTTGCTAACGATGTATAGTTTGTATTTACCTGCAAGGTATTTGATGGTTTCCTCTAAACCGGGATAAAGATCGCCGCCAAACTCGGCCAGGGTATCAATCTCGCTTTGTGCGCAAACAGCCTTAAAATAGTTGCGTCTTTCTACATCCATATCCGGCAACAACACTTCGAAAATGACATCATAAGCCATACCCGTTATCGAACGAACGCGTTCGCGGGTAATGGGCTCTACTTCATCATCCACTTCTGTTCTGGCTTTTTCCCAGGCCAGGGCCACATTACCTGTCGAGTCCCAAAGGGTTCCGTCGAGGTCGAAAATTATACTGTCGAATTGATTTTTGAGTGAGGTATCTGCTTGCATGGCCGCAAAAATAGCAGATTTATTTTAGCGGCTCCTTACGTATTGGTCATTTCAAGTCTTTAATTACTTTGAAATCGACGATGTAGATGTCAGATAAACCGTTATTCGCGCTTCTTAACTTTTGATCAAGCTGCTGCATATTATCGGCATGTTGCGGTATCATGGGGTCTGTGCTCCTGGTGCTTCCAAAATAGAACCATTTGCCATCGCGTGTTACTTTTGGCGACCAGTCGATCGAATTTGAACTGATAGGCGGAGGAAGCTTCTTAGCCTTTGTCCAAACACCATTTTGGTTATAGCTGATATAAAAATCGAGATTTTTTAAACCATTTGGCTGACTCGAATTATAGATCAAATAGGATTCATCCGGAGCGATGAATGCTTCGTAATCGTTAAATGGTGTATTGATGGCGTCCCCAAGGTTTTCAGCAGATTGGTATTTGCCGTCCTTAAACTTGCAGCACCAGATATCACTGCCACCTTTGCCGCCGCCTCGTGTCGATCCGAAATAGATGTTGCCGTTATCGGCCAGTGTGGGATAGTATTCGTCCTGATCACTATTTATTGGCGCATCCAGCCGAATTGGGGCACTCCACCCATTTTTGGTCATAACAACCTTCCAGATGTCGGTGTCATCTTTCACCGGGTCACCGTCTTTTAGCGGGCGGTTCGACATAAAGTACAACGTTTGGCCATCCTTCGCGACAAAAGGATCGGCGTCCATATATTTTCCCGAGAATGACGCAACTTCAGGATCGGTCCATTTGCCATTCTTTTTGTAAGAGACGCAAATAGCGGATATTTTAAGATCGTAACTACATTTGATAAAGTATAGCGTGTCGCCACTGGGTGTAAATGTTCCGTGCGATTCATAGTCGCCTTTGCTGATGACCCCAGGTTCAAATATTTGAGGAATTAAATTTTTATTATTTTGCGCCTTACCGATTACACAAGAGCCAAGCAGAGCCGCTATCATAAATATTTTTTTCATGCTGTTTAAGTTTGATATCAAAGCTAGGCTGCAACAACCGGACTGCATTTCATGTTCAGAAGGTAATTGAGGTCGCTTTCTTTGGATTCAAAGTTTTTTTATGAATAAAAATTTAAATTACAAACCTCTCGACGATCTGAGCGCCCACATCCTGGAAGAGCTCCAACTGGACGCCCGGCTTTCTATCACCGAAATTGGACGCAGGGTTGGCTTAAGTGCGCCGGCCATTGCCGAGCGCATTAAACGAATGGAAGATGAGGGCATCATTACCGGTTACCGCGCTTTGGTAGACACCGATAAGATCGGCCTGACGGTTAACGCCTTTATTACGCTCAAATCAAACATGACCCATGCTGCCGCAGCAAAACGTATTAGCGAAATACCCGAGGTGGTAGAATGTTACAACATTACAGGCAACAACTGCGTCATCATGAAGGTGTCGGCACCCACAACACGCAGACTGGAAGCAGTTATAGGCCAGTTGCAACTAATTGGCGAAACCAACACATCCATCATCCTTTCGCCGACGTTCGATTCGAGGATCATCAGACGCAATTAATTTGTAAATTTGACTAGAACATAATTTTATGAAAGCAATCAAATACATAGCCGCAGTGATATTATTCATATCGGCAACACAACTACAGGCCAGGGCCATGGACGTGCGCCATGCCATTAACCAGGCCGTTAAAAACTATCTCGATCTTAAAAACGCACTTGCAGCCGACGACAGCAAAGCCGCCAACGACGCTGCCAAAAAATTTACCGATGCCCTGAAACAAGTATCGCCGGACAAAATGAGCGCCGACCAAAAGCAATCGTGGCAGAAATATGGCGAGAAGCTGCGGTTCGACGGTGAGCACATCAGCGTGTCGAACGATATTGCGCATCAGCGTGAGCATTTCGGCAGTCTTTCCAACAACCTCTACGACCTGCTGAAATCATTTAAAGACAATGACCAGGCGCTTTACAAACAGTATTGTCCGATGGCCAAACAATCATGGGTCAGCGAATCCACATCGATCAAAAATCCTTATTTAGGTAAGAAGATGCTCGATTGCGGTGTGACAAAA
>JAICXZ010000759.1 GCA_025934475.1 Mucilaginibacter sp.
ACCTACGCCGGTTACCAAACCCATAACGGTCGCGAGTTTTGCTTTTCGATCATGGTGAATAATTATAATGGCTCAGGTAAGGGAATTAAGGAAAAGATGTTTAGAGTGCTGGATGAAATGAAATAAATCGTATGAAAACTGCGCTCAAGGAATCGATATGGTTGGCTGCAATAATTATCGTATCAGTATCAACTTTTCAATTATACCTTGGTAATAGCGCCGCAGACATTGGCATGCATGATACTTATATTGATGTCAACAGTAGTGATAGCAGGCAATCACCGGTTTTTCCCGCTATTCTTGTTTTCATTATTTCGCTTGCCTTTTTGGTATACATGGTGAGGGTTCTGATCAATAGATTCAAATATATTCCTGCTAACCTCATCCTAATTTTGGTTGCAGGGATCGACATTTTTTACTTTAGTTCCAATCGGATCGTTTACGTTACGCCGCCCACTAGTGGCTCAATGGGACTCATAACGGGCGGGGCATCGGGTTCTTTGATGCCTTATCAACTGTTAAGCGTATTTTTTACCCTTACCCTTGCCGTGACAGCCTTTATGACCGGAAGAAATTGGAAGCGGGCACAATAAGCGACATCAAAATATAAAATCAAAAACCTTTCGCCTTTTACCTTTATCCTTTCACCTTAAATAATCCCATAAAGCGCTCCACCCTTCTCCCCCATCCTGTCCACAGTCTTCTCTACCACCGAATCTCGTTCCAAAACCGGGGCATGATGTGGCTTAATTCGTGCGTCGACAATAAGCGGACCATTACATCCCCAATGCTTATGTTCTGTAAAACTATTAATGCCATAAATATCGTGCGAAGGATTACTCCGGGTAAACGTAACCCATACGAAGTTATTAAGGTTCTGCGCTATAAAATCAGCATCATCGCAAAGTACCATCAGAGGAAGGCCGTCAAGCTCTTTATCACCAAGATGTTCTTGTAATATTTCCAGAACAAGCGGTATATCGCTGGCTTTAATGTTTTTGGGTACTTCGACTGCTAAAACGCCGGGCATTGCCATTTTATATTTTTCAAAGGGCCGGGGCATATCAAATCCAGCAGGCAATTCATTCCACAATTCCCTTCTGACTGCTCCTGCAACTGCCACTGCCACTTTACTACCGGAGTTCAGTCCGCTTCCGCTGTAATCGAGGGTATCAATAGTGGTATTCGTATAAAAATGGAGGTCGCGGGTAAGATCGACGCGTTGAAGGATGTGTTTCAGGAACCCGCCAATGTCGTTGACATCGAGATTTGGATCATCACCTTTAGCGGCTATGAACAGGTATTTGGCCAGGCTCAGCTGGTTTGTGCCCAGAATGTGATTCGCAATGGTCAATATCTCCTGGGGCTTGCGTTCATCCAAATACGGCGTATAACGTTCGCTTCCTATTGCAAATAGTAAAGGATGCACTCCAGCTGCGTCAACGGCATTCACCGCATGCAATCCAGGTATTTCTTTGCCTATCGCCTCACCTGTGATCTCATGGATCAGCGCGCCAAAGCTTGTATCCTCCTGTGGTGGTCGACCAACTACCGTAAAAGACCATATGGCATCCCGGCGATGATAGACGTTATGCACCTTCATCAATGGGAAAGGATGCTTGAGGCTATAATAACCTAAGTGGTCACCGAAGGGGCCTTCCAATTTATTGTCATGTGGCATTACCGTACCGGTAATCACGAAATCGGCATCCGCCGAAATGCAGAAACCTTCGTCGTCATAGAAATATCTGAAGCGTCGCTTGCCCAGCGCCCCGGCGAAAGTCATTTCCGACAAACCCTCGGGCAATGGCATCACTGCTGCTACAGGATGGGCCGGCGGTCCACCAACAAAGATGCTTACCTTTAATGGCTGCCCCTTAACATTGGCTTTGGTTTGATGAACGCCTATTCCGCGGTGGATCTGGTAATGCAGGCCTATTTCTTTATCCTGGATATAGTCATTCCCGGCTAACTGAATGCGGTACATGCCCAAATTGGCATTCATGATACCGGGTTTGTCAATATCCTCGGTATAAACCTGCGGCATAGTTACAAATGGGCCTCCGTCCAACGGCCAATTAACAATTTGCGGTAAGTCGCTGATCTTTGCTTTGCCAAAACTTATGGGAGCACTGCCACTTACTTTCTTTGGCAGCGCCGACAGTGCCGTCATGCCAACATGTGCATATTTGAATGGATGTTTAATGGCTTTCAGCGGATCGTTCTTCAGCTCGATCAGCGTTTTGATCTGCTCCAAAGTATCCCGAAAAATAAATTTCGAGCGCTCCAGCGTACCAAACAGATTGGATACTGCAGGAAACTTGGCGCCCTTTACATTTTCGAACAGGATAGCCGGTCCGCCATGCTCAAACACCCGCAAATGAATAGCAGCCATTTGCAGGTATGGGTCAACCTCATCTTTGATGCGTATTAAATGACCATTCTTTTCGAGGTCG
>JAICXZ010000580.1 GCA_025934475.1 Mucilaginibacter sp.
CCACTGAGCCGCCCATGCTATACCCTACTATATCAGCATTGTCAACTTTCAGGTAATCCATTACTCCTGCCACATCACTCGCGAAAGTAGTAAGGTCTAATTTTCTGTCCGAATACGGCGTATGCCCGTGTCCCTGGAATTCGATGGCAATTACTTTGCGGGTTTTTGATAGTTCGGGGATTAGCTGGCCCCAGTTCGTGCCGATGGTCATAAAGGCACCATGGAGCAAAACGATAGGCTTACCCTCGCCATATACTTCATAATAAACTTTAATGCCATTAACAGGTGCGTAACCACTGGCGGCAGGCTTAAGCTGTTGCCCGTGAGACTGAAATACCGTAAAAAAAAGTATGGCAATTATTAATACCGGCCGGAGGGCATGAGCTCCTTTTAATACTGTTTTCATAATGCGTCGTTTAAATTGTTTTGAGTTGATTGACAATACAAAGATGGGACGCATTTGATGATTTTACGCTGTGTAAAAATGACAATCCGGGGGGTGGATCGCGACAAAGAACAAATACTATAAAAGGCAAGGTGATTTACCTCACACCACCTGATTCGTAGTTTCCATCAGATACATTCTCTGCAATGCCTTTTTCTTTTTTATAATCGCCAAGTACCTTGCCAATATCTTCGTATTTGTATTTTCGGGATCTAATTTCGTCAACTAATGCTTGGCTGTCCTTCAGCACTTTAGGCATTATCTCTCCAAAATTTTCCTTATTGATAAGGATCACGTGGTCCATGTTATCGCCGTAGTAGTATTGGTCATAAATAACGTAATCAGTAAACGATGTCCCTGCGTCGTGATGAAAGCCGGTAAGACCATACTGGACGCTATAAATGCTGTTACTGCTATTATCCAGTTCTACCCGAACAAACAGTGCCGTGCTATCAGTGACTTTCTCGCCTTTTTTATTTACGTTGTATATAGTATGCACGATAAAACTATCGGCCAGCGCCACTACAGATTTTGTATCTACTGCCTCTATTGTTTGTTTCTCCGCATTCAAATCGGTTTTAAATATGAAAGACAAAACAATCTTTGATCTTAATCCAAAAAAAGTTGTTTTGGTAACTTTAAACTTTATTAAACCGGTATGTTTTACGCCATGCGTGTCATAATAGAAACCATTTCTAAAACTCCCGGCGTCGTCAAACTGAGCGTTCGCTTTAAATGCAAATGATGAAATCAATAGGATTGTTATTAACGTGCGGAATAAAGGTTTTGGGTTCATGTGCCTAATGTAGCATATTTTTATGATTCGATTGTTCTGCGAAGAATAGAAAAACAAAAGCCCCAAGCCTTTCGACTTGAGACTTTTGACTTGAGGCTTTTTTGTGACTTATAGCCCTTTTACAATCGCCAGCGCTTTATCAACATGGTCGGTAGGCGAAATGTGGTCGGTTGATGATGAAAAGACCGCTACAATTTTACCATCCTTACCAATAACGTAAGTGGTTCGCGGGATAAAACCGTGTGTAAGATCCTGGCCGAGTACGTCTTTGGCACCGAGCTTTGCAGCTCCCATGGTGAGGCCGTATGATGCTGCAATTTTGCCATCGGCGTCTGATGCGACCGGGAATTTACCTGCACAGTAATTCGGATCAGATGAAAATTTATTCAGCCGCGTGATATCGTCTGCAGATACGCCGATAATGGTAGTTCCGGCCGCTGTAAATTTATCCTTGTTTTCAGCAAAGGCATGTGCTTCTGCGTCACATCCGCCGGTATAGGCCGAAGGATAAAAATAAACCACAACCGGCCCTTTGGCAAGAGCATTTTTTAACGAAAAATCAAATTCGCTGCCAGCCAGGCTGGCCTGGGCGGTAAATACAGGGGCTGTAGCGCCCTTGGTCAACATCGATTGGGCAAAGCCGGAATGGGTTACCAATAGTGACAAGCTGAAAACTAAAAATGCTAGGCAGTAATATTTCTTGAACATGGCGGATTGTTTTGAGTTAATAATGAATGGTGTTATGATCAAAGCTACGATAGTCTGTAGAGAAACGGTTGCTATGTCATTAAAATTTTACTGCAAACTACCCTGAATATTTACGATCTCCCCCGCAGTGACGTAACAACCGCCCTGATATTAGCTGTTTTTCTTCAGTACACTGTCGATACTCCATTTTGGGTGCTCCACACATGCAAGCAGTAAGCCAGCGCCAACAAAAACGAATACAGGGTATTTGATAGGTGCCATGATACCATTTGAAATAATCATAAATATAGCAAAAAGCAGGGTGAGCACTGCGCTACCAAAAGCCACCAGGCGCGTCTTAAATCCAAGTAAAAGACATATTCCAAAAACCACCTCAAAAATAGTGGCGACGAGCGCATTAAAGTCACTTAATCCTTCGGGTAGAAAGGGCATAATCGAGTGGGCATAGGTAGTAAAATGCTTCCAGTCGCCCCATGCAGTGGCCGGCCCCGGTGGGCCTAATAAGCCCAGGCGGTCAGACACGGGCACCAGGAATCCGATGCCAAGGGCAATTCTTGTAATTAATTGTGGAATCCCGTCTGTTTTTTGGTTTATCATGTCCTTCTAACTGCCAATTAATCAGATTATTTAAATAACAAATATAACGTTTGATAAATTACCCGCAGGGTTCGTGTGATCAAACACTAAGTTGCTGAGCCAATCCGATGAGCAGCCCGTCAGCGGCGCGAAGGTAACAAAGCAGGTAAGAATTCTCGTATCGAGTCACCTCACCGACCAGCTGGGCACCATGTTTTTCTTTAAGCCTTGTCACTAGCTCGCCAATGTCTTCAACCGTAAACATCGCCCGCAGGTAACCCAGCGCGTTCACCGGGGCCGAACGGTGATCTGAAACAATTGCCGGCCTGATAAATTGAGAGATTTCCAGTCTGGAATGGCCATCTGGCGTGACCATCATAGCGATTTCCACGCTTTGGTCACGAAGTCCGGTTACATGGCCCGCCCATTCACCTTCTACCATAGCCCTGCCCTCAAGCTTCATCCCGATCTCCTGGAAAAATGAGATGGCTTTATCCAGGGACTCAACAACGATCCCCATATTGTCCATTCTTAACAATTTGTTTTGTGCCATTATTCCTTTATTTGATCAAGGTAACAATACCTATAAGACCCCTGTTTTATTAAAAATGCTATCCTTTCCTGCCCGGTTAAACCTCCCTGCTTAACCAACAATGGCACGTCGTCAAATAGGTTTACAGCTAATTATATTAACTCATTTCAGAGTGTGACACTATTTCACCTCATCCGACAGCGGCACCAGCTTGGCCGTCAAATCCGGGTCCTTCATATTTTTATCCAGCGGGAAAATGGGGCGCTTTAAGTGTTTGTATGGTAAGTGCTCAATGTCTTGGTCGACGCCGCCGGGGGTGAG
>JAICXZ010000555.1 GCA_025934475.1 Mucilaginibacter sp.
GATACGCTCGCGCATTTCGCGCGCCGCCTTATTGGTAAATGTTAGTACCAGTACGTTGAAGGAGTCGACACCACTGGCTATCAGGTGCGCCACACGCATAGTGATAACACGCGTTTTACCCGATCCGGCGCCTGCGATGATCATCACCGGCCCTTCGGTTTGCAATACTGCGGCCTGCTGAGCCGGGTTCAATCCCTTTAAATAGTCCAATCTCTGTTCCTCTTTTCTGTCTGGCGCGAAGTTACTTTTTTGAGCCGAAAGGCGAAAGGGGTAAAGTCCGAAAGTCCGCATAAGTCCGCGTAAGTCCGAAAGAAAAATTCCCCAATAGTCTTGCGGACTTCCGGTCTTTCCGACTTGCGGACTCGATACACTATGTGTTCACACGCGCGCGCCTGCCACCGCCTATTTTTTCGTAGATGCCTGATAAACAACCAATACAAAATTAGCAATTCGCAAAATCGAGGCAAAACCCCCGGTTTTCGTGAACATGGTTTTTAGAGATTAGAGACTGGAGATTAGAGAGCAATGATATACCTAATGAAAAGTATGGCTAGTCTCTAATCTCCAATTTCTGACTTCTGCCGTCAAAACGTTGTCACCACTTTTCCCGATACAAACAGCTATCTTTAAATATTCTCTCACACTTATATCCGATTCATTCACCGAATTCCGCCCTAAGCCTTCCCACATCAGACAACAACCGTAATCTCAATGTAAGCTTTTCGCTTTTTGCTTTTAGCTTTCAGCTTTTTACCCAATTTGGCTACAATAAATACCTGAATGGCTAACCCGGCCAGAGCTTTCTGCAACGAAATTTGCGCTACCAAAAACAAAAAACTTATGATACAAACAAAGGGCTATGCAGCCCAAACCAATCAGACACCACTGGCCCCATGGAGCTTTGAGCGCCGCGAAGTAGGCCCTCATGATGTACAATTCGATATTTTATTCTGTGGCGTTTGCCATTCCGATCTGCACCAGATCAAAGATGACTGGTTCCCGGGTATTTTCCCGATGGTTCCGGGCCACGAGATCGTCGGCCGTGTAGCGAAGGTAGGTGACCATGTAACCAAATTTAAAGTAGGCGACCTCGCTGGTACCGGCTGCCTGGTTGATTCCTGCGGTCATTGCGACAACTGTAAACACGACCTGGAGCAATACTGCCTCCAAGGACCTACCTTTACTTATAACAGCATGGAACGGGATAACTCGATGCCAACTTATGGTGGTTATTCCAATACCATCGTGGTAAGAGAAGAATTCGTGCTGCACATTTCAGATAAACTCGACCTGGCTGCTACCGCGCCGCTGCTTTGCGCCGGCATCACCACTTATTCACCTCTTCGCCATTGGAAAGTAGGCAAGGGCCACAAGTTAGCTATCCTGGGTTTAGGCGGACTGGGCCATATGGGCGTTAAATTTGGTGTAGCTTTCGGCGCTGAAGTGACCGTATTGAGCACTTCGCCAAAAAAAGAAGCAGATGCCAAAAAACTGGGCGCTCACCATTTTGTTGTGACGAGCGATCCGGAACAGGTTAAAGCAGCGCAGGGCTCCTTTGACTTTATCCTGGATACTGTTTCTGCCGAGCACGACTTTAACATGTACCTGTCGATGCTGAAGACAGATGGTACTATGATGTGCGTTGGCGCGCCACCGAAACCAGCAGAGGTGTCATCATTCAGCCTCCTTATGGGACGCAAAAGCATTGGCGGCTCTGCTATCGGCGGTATTGCTGAAACTCAGGAAATGCTGGATTTTTGTGCTGAGCATAATATCGTATCCGATATCGAACTGATCGATATAAAAGATATCACGCCCGCTTTTGAGCGAATGGAAAAAGGCGATGTACGCTACCGCTTCGTGATCGATATGGCTACTTTGTAAGTCTTAAGCCAAAAGTCTTAAGTCATAATAGTGATTAAATGAAAAAGGAAACAAAACCACCCACCGTGTTCAACTCTGTTACAGAGTTGAACACGGCTTTGGGGCTACCCAAGCCACTGCATCCGCTCATTAGCCTTAATCATTATATGGATATGAAGCCGGATTGGAGCAGGGTAGAGGGGCCGATGGCGATGAATCTGTACAAGATATCTTACAAAAGTGGATTCACGGGCAGGTTTAGGTATGGTCAGCATTATTATGATTTTGATGAAGGCGGAATGTGTTTCACGTCACCAAACCAGGTGATGATCATCGATAAGGACGATCAGGACTATAGCGGATTTGCCCTGATGATCCACCCTGATTTTTTGAGAAATTATCCACTCGGAAAAAACATCAAAAACTATGGTTTCTTCTCCTATTCGGCATCCGAAGCGCTGCATTTGTCTGAAAAGGAGCGGGACATGATTTTCGCGATCATGAAAATGATACAGGATGAACTGGAATCGCCCATCGACCAGTTTAGCCAGGATGTAATTATATCCCAGATTGAATTATTACTACATCACAGCAACCGGTTTTACAACAGGCAGTTCATTACCCGTAAAGCCGCCAATAACGATATGCTGACCAACCTGGAAACATTGCTGGGCGATTATTTTGATACTGAAAAGTCACTGCATTCGGGTTTGCCAACAGTACAGGACATTGCTGATCAATTGCAGGTTTCGCCGCGTTATCTGAGCGACATGTTGCGCTCGCTGACCGGCCAGAGCGCGCAACAACATATCCACAATAAATTGATCGACAAGGCAAAGGAGATTTTGAGTACGAGCAATCTGACTATCGCCGAGATCGCTTACCAATTAGGATTTGAACATCCGCAGTCCTTCAATAAATTATTTAAGCAGAAGACGAACCAATCACCGGTGGCCTTCCGGCAGTCGTTTTTGCAGAATTGAGCCGGGAATATCGGTTAAGGGCATGGTTCCGAACTACGTTTACCTTTACCGACAACCAGCAAGATCGTCATGGCAAGGAACGAAGCCATCGCTACACATGCAAATCAATTGTGCGGGATCTCGTTATTGAACTAAATCGTAGAAGTTATTAATCTAGTAGTCCATCGTATAAATCGATCCATTACGGATTCAATGAATTAATGAGAGCAATCTTTGCTTTTCTTTTTCCTCCCTGTATGGCCTTTTCAACGGCAATGGCTTCTTCTATACGCGAATAGAAATAGTAATAAACCAGCTTATCGCAATTGTACTTGGCTGTAAGGCTTTTAGGATACGCTTTGTTTTTATGCTTCCAGACCCTGCCAGTTAAATCGGAAGTGACCCCGGTATATAAAACGGTGTGCATTTTATTTGTCATTATATAGACGCAGCCGCCTCTTTCCATAGTTCGCAAGATAGTCATTTGAAAGAAATCCCGGCCGTTGACAGGCACAGTTCAGAGATGGCGTCGGCACTATTGCACACTTAATAGATCCAATGTGCCTCGCCATGAGGTTGTGGTTTAACAAAAAGCATCGATGGCCGGCATCGATGAGCCGGCCATGAGCGATTAACGAAATTTCTCAGAAGCTTGAATTTACGCGTACCAGGGTAGCGTTTTCAGATGTGGCTAC
>JAICXZ010000693.1 GCA_025934475.1 Mucilaginibacter sp.
CTCATTGATCCATCCGGTTTCACCGGTCTCATTGTCGTATGAAAGGATGCCGGTATCCACCAGTTCCAATATTTTTTGAAGATAGTGGTACTGGGTCTCGCGCTCACGGCTGATGAGCTTAAAGGTGCTGTTGATCTCGTTGAACCCTTTTCTCAAAGGCTTCAACTCGGTTGGCGCACGGCGCACATCGAAATGCCGGGAGAAATCGCGGTAATGGATGGACTCGACAAATTGACTCACTTCATCCTGCGCTTTTTTCTGAAAGCGGATCATCTCTATCAGTTCGTAAACCAGCAGGGGGCAGGTTATTACCAGGTATATATATTGTTCCTTTACCGCAAGCAGGGAAGTTGCGGTTAAAGTGATGAACAGGATCAACACCCGCAGCAAAAGCCGCCATTCGTATCGCTTAAATATCATATTTGCTCAGTCTGCGGTATAAAGCCGTGCGTGTTAGACCAAGCTCTTTGGCCGCACGGGTAATATTGCCATTGTTTTTTTCGATCACCCTCAGGATGGCATTCTTTTCTAAAGTGCTTAGAGGCACATTGTCTACTTCAATAGTCTCTTCAGTTGGAGATTCCAGTATGGAGAAGATCAGGTCATCGGCCCGCAGCAAATTATCATCGGCCATAATCACCGCCCGTTCTATGGTGTATTGAAGTTCGCGTACGTTACCGGGGTAATTGTATTGTTTCAATTTTTGCACAGCGCTGGCGTCGAAATCCATGGCCGGTTTCAGATATTTGCCCGTATAGAGTTTTACGAAATGCCTGGCCAACAGTACAATATCCTCCGCTCTTCTTCTCAATGGCGGCATATTGATCTCGACGGTATTAATACGGTATATCAAGTCCTTACGGAAGCGGTTCTCATTGGCCAATTCCTGCAGTGGCACGTTAGTTGCGCAAATTAGCCTGATATCAATATCGAGCGGCTTATTGGTACCCAGGCGCGTAACCTGCCGGTTTTGCAGAACTGTGAGTAGTTTTGCCTGTTGCTGCAGCGAGATATTACCTATCTCATCCAGGAACAGGGTACCACCATGCGCATCCTCAAAACGACCGGGACGGTCTTCCCGTGCATCAGTGAATGCGCCTTTCTTATGTCCAAATAACTCGCTTTCAAAAAGGGTATCAGTTAAAGCGCCAACATCCACCTTAACAAATGGCTTGTCGGCTCGTAATGAACGCTCGTGTATCGCTTTAGCCATCAGGTCTTTACCGGTACCGTTTTCACCCAGGATCAGAATGTTGGCATCGGTAGGTGCAATCTTATTTACCTTGTGGAAAATATCCTGCATTACTTCCGAGTCGCCCAGGATAGAAGTGCTACCGGATGTTTTCGCTGCCGATTTGGTCGGCTTGCTGCCTTCCTGCTTATCTAAAAGGTCCTTAATTGTTGCAATCAGCTTTTCGTTGTGCCATGGCTTCACCACAAAATCGTTGGCCCCTTCTTTAAGCGATCGCACCACAAGATCGATATCGCCATAGGCTGTGATCATGATCACGCAAACATTTGGCTTCCATTCTTTGATCTTCCTCAGCCAATACAATCATTCGTTACCGGTATTGATAGCGCTGTTAAAATTCATATCAAGCAACACCAGGTCGACCTGGTTGCGTTGTAACAGCCAGTTCAGGTTCTCAGGATTCTTTTCAGTGATCACCTCGGCAGCTTCTGTTTTTAGTAAAAGTTTTACCGCGGTGAGCACATCGGTATCATCATCAACAACTAAAACGGTTGCCTTTTTTAGTATCATATTTTATTAGTTAGTAGTTCATGGTTTATAGCAGGTCAGGCATTTGGGCTGGCGAGCATTCTGTACACAAATGTTATAAAAGTTTAAATTGAACCATTGATCGGTATCAATTTTTATGCAAAATCGGTGCGGATTAGCTGTATTGATTGTAAATTACTATAAATTACTGAACTATGAACGATGAGCTATTAACTATTCCCGAAAACGACTCGGCCGGCAACAAAATCATTGTATCATAACCGGACAGTTGTTGTAACAGAAGCGTACGCCTTAAAAGGGCGATTTGATATTAAGCTGTTGAAAAACAGCATTTTAATTTGTGGCATGTCTTTTTGTTAAACCATACCAAAATATATTTATATCGTGGATAGAAAAATTGAAAAGAAGATCTGGAATACCAAACGCCTGATGATGATCGGCGGCATTGCTGCCTTAGTCGCCCTGATAGTGTTTGTTATTTTTTCTGCAACGGGCAAAAGCAAGTATAACGTGCCCGTTGATCGTATTACAATAAGTGATATTACCAAAGGACCGTTCTCTGAGTTTATACCTGTGAACGGCGTTGTCATGCCTCAAATTACCGAGTATATCGATGCTGTGCAAGGCGGTACCGTACAACAGAGATTTGTTGAAGATGGTGCCAAGCTGCACAAAGGCGATCCGATAGTAAGGTTATCTAACAATGATGTTGAGCTAAACCTGGCAAATAATGAAACCCAGTTGTACAACCTGCAAACGCAAATGCAGATCAATAAAAACAACGCTTCGCAAAACACAGTGGGCAAACTGCAGGCTATGGCCGATGTGGAAAGCGCTTACAAAGAAGCCGAACGCGTTTATAATCTCGACAAAACGCTATATCCGCAAAAAGCCATCGGATTACAGGAATTCAAGATAGCAGAGAACAACTACAACTATCAGCTTAAAAAGCGGAATCTGACAAGAGAGATCTTAAGGCAGGATACAGCACTAACCAAAGTACAAAACGAACAAGCGGCTGAGCAATACAAACAGATGAAGCATTCGCTTGACCTGATGCGTCAGCAAGTTTCTGACCTGACCGTAAAAGCTCC
>JAICXZ010000479.1 GCA_025934475.1 Mucilaginibacter sp.
AGTTGCCGACTCTGCAAAAATTCCGGGGTTCTTCCCTCCGGTTATAATGCGCAAAGCAACCGAAGTGGGCACACAAATACAGGCCACTTTTGGCCGGGCCTATAAAGCGGGTGTCAAGATAGCCTTTGGAACAGATGCCGGGGTTTACAGGCATGGTAGAAACGCGCTCGAATTTCAGTATATGGTTGAAGCAGGTATGCCGCCCATAGAGGCTATTAAAGCGGCTACCGTAAATGCTGCCGATTTGCTTGGCATGACCAATAAGGTGGGTAGCATTTCCAAAGGCAAATTTGCCGATATTGTTGCCGTTGACGGCGATCCGCTTGCAGATATTACAACTTTGCAAAAAATGGCCTTCGTGATGAAGGACGGGAAAATATACGCGAATCAATAATTACATATTCATAATTACACACAAATGATCAATTTCAAAACGCTTTCTTCAATGATGCTTACCGGCGTCATTGCGGCGAGCATCAGTGCCGCGCATGCCCAGGGACAGGGTAAGCAGGACTCAACCCTATTAAAGATATATCGCGAAACTCCGCCTAAAATCAACGACCTGGTTCATACGAAACTGGATGTGCGTTTCGATTACAAAAAACGCTACATGTATGGTAAGGAATGGGTAACAGTGAAACCCCACTTCTACCCCACTGATTCGTTAAGGCTGGACGCCAAAGGCATGGATATCAAAGAAATTGCTCTCGTAAAAAATGGCAAAAATATCCCGCTCAAATATCAATACCAGGATAGCCTGAGCCTGGCTATCCACCTCGATAAGACTTATCACAACAATGAGTCGTATACTATTTATATTGATTACACATCGAAACCAAATGAGCTAAAAGCTAAAGGCAGCGCTGCTATTAATGATGCTAAGGGTCTTTACTTCATCAACCCCGACGGCACTGAAAAAGATAAACCGACCCAAATATGGACTCAAGGCGAGACCGAAAGCTCTTCGGCCTGGTTCCCGACTATCGACAAGCCTGAACAAAAAACTACCGACGAGATCAGTATGACCGTTCTCTCGAAATATGTTACGCTCTCTAATGGTCGTTTGGTATCACAAAAAGAAAATGGCAACGGTACCCGAACCGATACATGGAAAATGGACCTGCCGCACTCGCCTTATCTGTTTATGATGGCTGTGGGCGATTTCAAGATCTACCATGACCATTGGCGCAACAAACCGGTAGACTATTACATGGAGCCCAAATATGCACCTAATGCGAAAGAGGTTTTTGGATTGACGCCGGAGATGATCGAGTTCTACTCAAAGATTACCGGTGTTGACTACCCCTGGAACAAATACTCGCAGATTGTGGTACGCGATTATGTGAGCGGTGCTATGGAAAATACCACTGCTACACTGCATGGCGAATTCGAGAACCAAACCCATCGCCAGATGTTGGATGCTTACTATGATTTCGCCGCCAGCACCATCGCCCACGAGTTGTTCCACCAATGGTTTGGCGACTATGTCACCTGCGAAAGCTGGAGCAATCTGACCGTTAACGAATCGTTCGCCAACTATAGCGAAACACTTTGGGCCGAACACAAATATGGACCGGACGTAGCTGCCGATCAGAACGAGCAGGATATGTCTGCATATATTAACGACCCATCGGCTACCACAAAAAACCTGGTGCGTTTCCACTACGCCGACAGGGAAGACGTATTTGATAACGTAACCTACCAGAAGGGCGGCCGCATCCTGGGTATGTTGCGCAATTACCTGGGCAATGATGCCTTTTATAAAGGCCTGAACATATACCTCAAAACCAATGCCTTCAAAAACGGCGAGGCTCAGCAATTGCGCCTGGCTTTGGAAGAAGCCAGCGGCCGCGACCTGAATTGGTTCTTTAATGAATGGTATTATGGCGCCGGTCACCCGGTATTTGACATCAGCTACAAATGGGATGATGCTTCGAAAACTGAAACGGTTTATGTAAAACAAAAGCAAGATGGTCAGATCTTCAACATACCGGTTGCTGTTGACATTTATGCAGGCGGTAAGAAAGAGCGCCATAAAGTTTGGGTAAGCGATAAAGCAGATACGCTATCCTTCAAAGGTGATACTAAACCCGACCTGGTTAATTTTGACGGCGACAAGATTTTACTCTGCAAAAAGACCGATAATAAGACGCTGGAAGAATTCGCATATCAACAGGAACATGCCGGTTTATACATGGACCGTTTTGAAGCTATAGAAGCAGCGCAGTCAAAACAATCCGAATCTGAAGCGCAAAAAATATTGCTTGCCGCACTGAAAGACAAATACTATGCACTGCGTGTAAAAGCAACCAAAGCGCTCAAGATGAATAACCAACAGGTGCATGATGCGGCCCTGCCGATTCTGACCGACATGGCAAAGAATGACCAGAATACATTGGCGCGCGCCGCTGCTATCAGCGCGCTTGGCAAATTGAAAGATCCGGCTTACATGAGCATTTATAAGGATGCACTCAAAAATCAATCGTACGCTATTGAGGGAGCTGCTTTGGCCGCGATAAATTCAATTGATGCATCACAGGCGCTTACATTGGCTAAGAGTTACGAAAAGGATAACAGCGGCCCGCTTACTCAGGCTATGATTACCGTTTACTCGTCAAGTGGCAGTTCGGATGCCTGGCCTTTTGTTTATAACAAATTCGCCGAGGCCGATGTAAATGGTAAGTTCGCTATGATCAGGAACTTTGCGGATATAACCGGCAAGGTGCAAAACCCGCAATATGCTCAGCAAGGCATCGAACAACTGAAAGAGGTGGGCGTCAAATACAAGATATTCGGCGGTGTTGGACCTTTCATCACTAATCTTCTGAACAATATCAAAGACGAGCGTAGTAAGATGAAAGATGACGCTTCAGCCAAAGCAGCTGAGGATGCCGCGAAGGCCGTGACCGACGCGAAATAACTGTCAAGACAATAATGTAAAAGGCTGCCTTAAATCAGGGCAGCCTTTTGAATATATATGAATGATGGGGATGCGATTTTATTGCGAAAGAAAATCAATGATCTTATCGCGTTCTTTATCGGTTAACTGGGCGCGGGTTTGCATATGCAGGCCAATTGTCTTCCATTGCTCGTGAGAGAAGGAGGCCGGGGACGGAGTATTATGGCACCGCTGACAGTTTTCGGCCCAAAGTTGGGCACCACCCTTCTCGCCTATTTTTTTTGCTTTCAATGCAGCTTGTGAATATGGCAGCAATGATGGATATAACTCCAAAGATCATTATCCAGCCACGAGTGTTTATTTTCCTTGTTTTCATGACGCTGTTTCTTTAAAATTCAACTGAAAATTGCAGGTAAATGGCTTTAACATCTGTTGTTCCGGGTGTTCCGCCCTGATCAACATTAGCCGTGCTTAAAGCGTGTGACATAGAGTAAGTAAATTTCAGCACCGTCCTCCAGCTCAGCCAGTAATCGACGCCCAAATCGTTTTCATGTGATTTCTGCCCCCAGGAAGAGCCGGTTGGAGTAGCGTAATTAGAGTAACGGTACGCAATTTCTATGTTCTTCAAAAAACCATTATCAATACCGGTTGGCCGAATGGAAGCCTGGGCAAATGCCGCCGATGAAACATTGCTGAACGTATAGTCAGGTCCATCTGTTGTGCTTGCGTATGTCTGTCTCGAAACCTCGATACGGTTATATTGTCCTTTGACATTGACAAGCAACGGATTGAACGTTTTTACAAAATTAATGTCGGCCCCATACATGGTTACATTGGCGCTGGTAAAATTAGAGCCGGCATCACCGGCGTTGCTATGCAGGCCCGATACGCCTATTTCAAGGCTTGAATTTGACAGCGGTAAAAGCGAGATACGGCCACTTATCATTTTTCCTTTATTATTATCTACTATACCGGCATTTTGTATCTCGCCATCTGGCAGTAGTTGCAGGCCATTGGTCAGGCTTACATCATAGCTCCACTTCATG
>JAICXZ010000121.1 GCA_025934475.1 Mucilaginibacter sp.
GACTCACGATTGGTAATGGATTGGGTTATTTTGAGTTGTCTCATCTATTTTTATTACCTCGATTCTTTTACTTTAGAAAGGAACGTGCAAAGGTACAAATTTGTTGCTTAAAATATACAACCTATTTTTTCTTTACATTAAAATTATTTATCTTGCTTCTTGGGCAATTTAAGGCCATTTTGAAGCATCTAATTATAACTCCGAAAGCCTAAAAGTTTCCTTTACACGAATTCCCCGTTCAGTTTGTTGCAATGTGCAGCACTCATTTACCGGATCGTGTTCAAAATAAAGCACTAAATCTTTTTCAACAGCCTCACCTAATATAGCTTTTTTCTCATTCAAAGTCGTCAATGGGAACATATCGTAAGCCATCACATAGGGGATAGGTATGTGCCCGGTAGATGGTGTCAGGTCGGCCATGTAAAGTACCTTCCGGCTTTTATAAGTTATCAGCGGCAGCATCATTGATTCGGTATGACCGGATACAAACCGTATCTTGAAATCCGGCGAGAATTCAGCTTCAGCCGAAGTTTCTATCATCTTCAATTGACCACTTTCCTGGATTGGGAGAATGTTTTCCTTTAAAAAGGATGCCTTTTCGCGATCATTGGGATTCACTGCCCAATCCCAATGTTTTTGATTGCTCCAATAAGTGGCATTTTTGAAAGCAGGAACTAGTTTTTCACTATTTCTTACAATCGCTCCACCCACGTGATCAAAGTGCAGGTGAGTCAGGAACACATCGGTAATATCATCCCGATGAAAGCCATGTTTTGCCAATGACAAGTCAAGGGTCGCATCCCCATGCAAATAATAAAAACTGAAGAATTTATCGTCCTGCTTATCGCCAATTCCCGTGTCAATTAGAATAAGTCTGTCACCATCCTCAACTAAAAGACAGCGCATGGCCCAGGTACACAGGTTATTCTCGTCGGCGGGATTGATCCTGTCCCAAATCACTTTAGGAACAACGCCGAACATAGCGCCGCCATCAAGCTTGAAAAATCCAGTATCTATTGTGTATAGCTTCATTTGAGTCCATGGACCATGGTCGATAGTCCATAGTTTAACTATGAAATATGGTCTATCGACTATGGACTTAAATTACAGGTGAATGCATTCCCCGTAAGCTTCCGCAGCAGCTTCCATTACTGCTTCACTCATAGTTGGGTGCGGGTGAACGGATTTGATAATCTCGTGGCCGGTAGTTTCCAGCTTGCGGGCGGTTACAATCTCGGCGATCATTTCAGTAACGTTATAGCCAATCATGTGTGCACCAAGTAATTCGCCGTATTTGGCATCGAAAACGAGTTTTACAAAACCATCTTTGGCGCCTGCGGCTGAAGCTTTACCTGAAGCGGAGTAAGGGAACTTGCCCACTTTAATTTCATATCCGGCTTCTTTAGCAGCCTTTTCGGTATAGCCCACAGAAGCTATCTCGGGGCTGCAATAAGTACAGCCAGGTATATTGTTATAGTTTAATGGCTCAGGATTGTGGCCGGCAATTTTCTCAACGCAGATAATTCCTTCTGCCGAGGCAACGTGTGCCAAAGCCTGACCTTTCACAATATCGCCAATGGCGTATACCCCTTCAACGTTGGTGCGGTAGAAATCATCGACTACTACTTTACCACGATCGGTTTTTACGCCGTTTTCTTCCAGACCAATTCCTTCAAGGTTGGTGCTGATACCAACCGCTGAAAGCACGATTTCTGCCTCAAGGTCGACAATGCCGGATGCGGTTTTAACTTTTACTTTGCAGAGGTCGCCGCTACTGTCAACCGACTCAACATTAGAGCTGGTCATGATGTTGATGCCTTGCTTTTTGAGGATACGGGCCAATGTTTTTGACACTTCTTCATCCTCCAGCGGCACTACGTTATCCAGGAACTCGACAACAGTAACATCAGTTCCAAGTGCTTTATAGAAATAAGCGAATTCGATACCGATAGCGCCAGAGCCAACTACGATCATCGATTTTGGCTGTTTTGGCAATACCATTGCCTGGCGATAACCAATCACTTTAACGCCGTCTTGTTTGATATTTGGCAATTCGCGCGAACGGCCGCCTGTTGCCAGGATAATATGTTTTGCGGTATAATCTTTGGACGCACCATCAGCCCCAGTAACGGTAACGGTACCTTTTGATTTAAGCTTGCCGGCACCCATAAGTACTTCAATCTTGTTCTTTTTCATCAGGAACGCCACGCCTTTGCTCATGCCTTCGGCTACTGTACGGCTCCTTTTTATCACAGAATCAAAATCTACTTCACCTCCCGATACTTTAATGCCATAGTCGGCTGCGTGGTTAATGTATTCAAATACCTGCGCGCTTTTTAGCAATGCCTTGGTAGGTATACAACCCCAGTTAAGGCAGATACCGCCTAATGATTCCTTTTCAACTATCGCGGTTTTAAGGCCAAGCTGGGAAGCTCGTATAGCAGCTACATATCCACCCGGACCGGAGCCTATAACAATTAAATCAAAGTCCATAGTTATTAAATGCTTTCTTGAATTCGACGCCAAAGCTAAGTAAAAGGGGCGAATTGCAAAACATCGCTGTGTAAGGATATTTCGATAGTGGCTTTATAAAAATGACCGAAAAGTATGCGAATACAAGTTGGGTACCGATCGCAATAAAGGCTTTAATGATAACCGCTTTATAATGAATACATACTGCTAGTTAAATAATACATATAATAGGCATTAACTGTTGAAAAATCATTAATAAATATTAACACAGAATTAACATTGGTCACATCGGCGTTGCATATCTTTGCGGCTCGTCAGTTCATTCACAATAATTAACTTAAATCAATCCACATGAGGAAGTATTTACTACTATTTTTTCTCTTGACGGGTGCTTTGTTCTTCGCGACCGAGAACGTTTTCGCCCAGGGTGTGACAACTGCTTCTATCAACGGTACAGTTTCCGACAGTAAAGGAACGATACCGGGAGCTACCATCGTTGTTACACATGTTCCCACCGGTACAGTTTACACCACAGCAAGCCGCGCCGACGGCCGCTACAACTTGCCAAACTTAAGAATTGGTGGACCTTACACAGTAAAAATCAGCTTTGTAGGTTACAAAGATTTCATCCAGGAAGGTGTTACACTTTCTATCGGCCAGGATCAGCGTATCGACGCAAAGATCCAGGAAAATGCCACTGCTTTAGCTGAGGTTGTTGTAACCGGCACACAAGGTAAAGTGATCAACTCATCACGTACCGGTGCCCGCGAAACTATCAACAACGCCCAGATCGTAGGTTTACCTACTATCAACCGTTCGTTGAGCGACTTCACTAAATTGACCCCATCGGCTAACGGCCTGAGCTTTGGCGGCAGAAGCAGCTTGTTTAACAACTTAACTGTTGACGGTGCTTTGTTTAACAACTCGTTTGGTCTTTCGGGTACACTTGGTGGTCAAACAAACTCGCAGCCGATCTCATTGGACGCTATCGACCAGATCCAGGTTGACATTGCTCCTTATGACGTACGTCAGGGTAACTTTACAGGTGCTGGTATCAACACTGTAGTAAAATCGGGTACCAACACATTTAAGGGTACAGTTTATGATTATATCCGCGGTACTTCTTTAACCGGTTATAACGCCGGCAGCACCTCGGTAGCTAAAACGCCTTTTACTTACAGGCAGACCGGTGCTAGCTTCGGCGGCCCGATCATCAAGAACAAATTGTTCTTCTTCGTATCCGGTGAGGAAGAGCGTATCAGCCAGCCTGCAACTACTTATGTTGCTACAGGCTCAGGTGCGGCAGGTTCTGTTTCACAGGCAAAAGCATCTACACTTGATTCGCTTTCTTCATTCCTGAAATCGAAATACGGATACAATGCAGGACCATACCAGGAATACAATTTCCAAACGTTCAGCAACAAAGTAACTGCAAAGATTGACTGGAACATTGACAGCCACAACACGTTAAGTGCTAAATATTTCTACTTAAAATCATACGGAGATCACCCGCCCAGCAACTCAGGTATCACCAACGGTGGTGTTGGTTACGGCACAGTACGCGACGCTGGTTTGAATGCGTTGCCGTTTTATGGTTCTGGTTACCGTATCAATAATAACTTCAACATTGGCATCGTCGAGTTGGATAGCCGTATAAGCAGCAGCTTGTCAAACAGGGCTACTTTGGGCTACTCAGCCTTGAGAGACTTCCGTTCATCTTTGGGTACTGGTGCTACTTTGCCATTTGTTGATATCGGTAACGGGGTTTACAATCCTGTAACAGGTACCGAAACTGCGGCAAGCTCCACAATGACAAGCTTTGGTTATGAGCTTTACACCGCTCAAAACTTATTGTACACTAACATTCTGCAATTCTCGGATGACTTTACTATTTATGCCGGTAAGCACGAGATCACTATTGGTACCAACGACCAGATCCAAAGCTATAAGAATGGTTTCGCGCCAGATTATAATGGTTTGTACACCTATAATTCAGCCTATGACTTTGAAAATGGTTTGCCAGCGGCAGCCTATACTGCCCGTTATTCAGCGTTGCCTGATGGCTCATTCCCTTATGCAAAGATCAAAGCAGGTATTTACAGCGTGTATGGCCAGGATAAATTCCGTATCAATGATAACTTCAAGTTAACTTACGGCATCCGCTTCGATTACGACAATTTCCCAACTACTTTGCAGCAAAATGCAAATGTGCCGCCTTTGACTTTCCAACAGGGCATCCATGTGGATCCATCTGTATTGCCTAAGAACAGGATTCAGATGTCGCCGCGTGTAGGCTTTAACTGGGATGTAAAAGGCGACCAAACTACCCAGGTTCGCGGTGGAACGGGGTTGTTTGCTGGTACAGTTCCATTTGTATGGATATCTAACCAGGCTTCCAACAACGGTGTATTATTCGGCTCATATACTATCGTAAAAGGTGCAGCAACCAACACGCCAGCTCAAAATGCGCAGCTGATTTTCAACCCGAATATCGATGCACAGCACGGTGCCGGGGGGGCAGCTAACAAATCATATGAGTTGGATGTTGCTGATCCAAACCTGAAGTATCCTAAGATTTGGAGAACCAACCTCGCAGTGGATCAAAAATTGCCATGGGGACTTATCGGTACTATCGAAGGTGCTTACACTAAAGACATCAACGCTATTTACCACGAAAACCTGGTGCTTTCTGATTCTTATACCACTTTGCCAGGTGCTGAGGGTCAAATTCGTTACACTTCAAAAAATACGACGCCATCGGCTGCAAATGCTACGGCTCAAAATCCTTCTATCACAGGTCTGTATTATATGACTAATACCAACCAGGGTTATTCATATTTCATTACAGGTCAGTTGCAGAAGAGTTTCGTTGGGGGTTTCTATGCTAACATCGCTTATACCCACAGCGGATCTAAAGACGTGAACGACGGCGGTTCTACTGCCAGCACCATTTGGAGCACACGTTATGTAGCAGGTAATCCTAATGCGGATAACCTGTCGAATAGCTCGTTCGTTCAGCCAAATCGTATCATCGCTTCGTTGATGTATAAGAAAGATTGGCTGCAGCATGCTACTACTTCGGTAGGTTTGGTGTTCGAGATGGCCAACAACGGTGCTGTTTCTTATCTTACCAGTGGTGACCCTAACGGTGACGGCGCTACCAACGACCTGATGTATGTTCCTAAAAACGAAGGTGATATTGAGTTGGTAAAAGACTTCGCTACCGATCCGCGTACTCCTGACCAGGAATGGCAGCAATTGAACGCATTCATTAACCAGGACAAATACCTGAAAAATCGTCGTGGTCAGTTTGCTGAAAGAAACGGTGTGATATTACCTTACTTCAAACGTTTCGACTTTAAAGCTATCCAGGATTTCTATGTTATGGTTGGCAAGAGCAAAAACACTATTGAAGTATCGCTTGATATTATCAACGTAGGCAACTTGCTGAACAAGAACTGGGGATTGTACCAGGATGCATTTAATGGAAGCAACTTTGGCGGCGTGAGCATACTTAGCTATAAAGGCATAGATGCAGCTACCGGTCATGCTACCTATTCATTCCCTTATTTGAATAAGACTAACCAAACTCCTGTTACTTCATCATTTATTAATGATTCCAGCCAATTATCACGCTGGCAGGCACAGTTAGGTTTGCGTTATATGTTCAATTAATGTAACCTCACCTTATAAAGCAAAAAGCCCTCAGGAATTTTCCTGAGGGCTTTTTGCTTTATAAGATTTGACAACTTTCTATATGCTCCCAAACCTATATTCTTAAATCAATAGTATTTAAATGTTCCGAATTCGGAGTTGATGGTCACCTGTTTTTTCTCAGCAGCTTCAACGCGGCCAATTATTTGGGCCTCCACGCCAAATGTTTTGGATATGGCGATCAGATCAGAAGCAATCTCCTCGGGAACATACAACTCCATACGGTGCCCCATATTGAACACCTTGTACATTTCCTGCCAATCGGTTTTAGATTCTTCCCGGATCAGTTTGAATAATGGTGGAACGGGTAGTAGATTATCCTTAATAATGTGTAGATGATCAACAAAATGCAATACCTTGGTCTGCGCGCCGCCGCTGCAGTGTACCATGCCATGGATGTTGCGGCGATGTTCTTCCAGCATTACCTTTATAATAGGTGCATAAGTACGGGTTGGAGATAGTACCAGTTTGCCGGCGGTTACTGTTTCGCCGTTTCCGATAGCTATAGGATCGGTTAGGCTTCTGCTGCCGGAAAATACAAGATCATAAGGTACAGCATGATCGTAGCTTTCGGGATATTTTTCGGCTATACCTTTATTAAATACATCGTGGCGAGCGGAAGTTAATCCGTTTGAACCCATGCCGCCATTGTATTCTTTCTCATAGCTTGCCTTTCCGTACGATGCAAGACCAACGATAACGTCTCCGGCCTGGATACGATCATTGGAGATGACGTCATCGCGTTTCATGCGGCAGGTCACAGTCGAATCGACAATGATGGTGCGCACCAGGTCGCCAACGTCGGCAGTTTCACCACCGGTTGAGTAAATACCGATGCCGGCATCTCTTAGCTCAGTCAGTATTTCTTCTGTACCATTAATAATGGCGGCAATTACCTCGCCCGGAATCAGGGTTTTATTGCGGCCGATGGTTGATGAAAGCAGGATGTTATCTATCGCGCCTACACAAAGCAGGTCGTCAATATTCATGATGATGGCGTCCTGCGCAATTCCACGCCAAACAGACATGTCGCCAGTTTCTTTCCAATAGGTATAGGCCAGCGACGATTTGGTACCCGCGCCATCGGCATGCATGATATTGCAATACGAGGGATCGTTATTTAATATGTCGGGAATTATTTTACAAAACGCTTTAGGGAAGATGCCTTTATCTATGTTTTTAATGGCGTTGTGCACGTCTTCTTTTGAAGCTGAAACACCACGCTGGTCATACCGTTGCGAAGAAATCATGGGCAAATATACCGTATAAACACGGTATATTTAATCAGGTACTTTCAGAATGCTCTTTTAAGAGCTGGCGATACCGGCTCAAAATAGCCGATTTAGAAATAAGCCCTTTAAAGTTATTGTCATTATCAACTACCGGCAATACCCATGTTGATGTTTCATCAAATTTATCTGCAATGGCAACCATGTCTTCGTTAATACCAATAACAGTATCCGGTATTTTCATGACATTTACGATTTCCAGTTTTTTGAACAGATCTGGGTTGAAGAGCATAGGCCGCAAATCATCGAGGTAAATAATGCCTGCAAGTCGCTCACCGTCTAAGACAACAATAAGATTTCGTTTGCCATTTCTGATCAGTTCCAGGA
>JAICXZ010000439.1 GCA_025934475.1 Mucilaginibacter sp.
GACCATCGACTATGGACTATAAGTTTGAAACTTCTATATTAGCGGCATGTATAATCGTCGCAAGTTTATCAAAATATCTACTGCGGGCGCTTCGCTCGCTGCTTTGTCACGGTCGGCCGTGGCTAAATCGATCATCAATAGTGAATCCTCTACATTACCTGTTGTAATTTCAACCTGGGACTTTGGTGTGCCCGCCAACATAGAAGCCTGGAAAATTTTAGGCAAAGGAGGGCGGGCGCTAGACGCGGTTGAAGCCGGAGTAAAAATTCCGGAGGCTGATATGCATAACCATACCGTAGGCCGGGCAGGTTACCCCGATCGCGATGGACATGTAACGCTTGACGCCTGTATCATGGATGAGTTTGGTAATTGCGGTTCGGTAGCAGCCATAGAATACATAGCACACCCGATATCGGTGGCTCGCGCTGTGATGGAAAAGACTCCGCACGTAATGCTGGTTGGCGAAGGCGCCACACAATTTGCTGTTGAGCAAGGTTTCAAAAAAGAAAAACTACTAACTCCTGAATCTGCTAAAGCATGGAAAGAGTGGCTTAAAACTGCAAAATACAAGCCTGTAATTAATATCGAGAATAAGCAACACATGCCAGGCAGCAAGTACAATCATGATACCATCGGCATGCTGGCCATTGATGCTAAGGGGAATTTATCAGGCGCATGTACCACAAGCGGTATGGCCTTTAAATTGCACGGACGTGTTGGCGATAGCCCAATTATCGGCGCCGGTTTGTACGTAGATAACGAGGTTGGGGGCGCTACTTCCACCGGAGTAGGTGAAGAAGTGATCCGTAACGTGGGCAGCTTCCTGGTGGTGGAACTAATGCGCCAGGGTATGTCGCCGGAAGAGGCATGCAAAGAAGCTGTGCAAAGAATTATCAAGAAGAAACCACAAACCGCTAAGGATATACAGGTTGGCTTCCTCGCCATCAATAAAAAAGGAGAATATGGCGCCTACGCCATTCAGAGCGGCTTTTCATTTGCGGTGTGCAATGCCGAAAAACAAGATTTGATCATTAAAGGAAAAAGCATTTACAATGTGCATGAATGATCCTGGGGACATAGTCATTAGGATTTTTTATAATTAATGATTAAATTAGCATTTGCCTCGCGATAACAAATCAACTTTAGAGAAGGAGTTTTCGTCTCAAATCCGTTCATGTGCCATAGGTATGACCCACTATCTATGGATTACTATCTATAAATTATGAGTAAACCACTACCTAAATCAACCGTCTCGCTTGAAGTATGTGCCAACTCTGTTGCGTCGGCTATTGCTGCGCAGGAAGGCGGCGCGGTACGCGTAGAGCTTTGTGAAAACCTTCATGAGGGTGGCACAACCCCATCTCCGGCACAAATTAGCATAGCGCGCAAACTGCTTGGCATTAAACTTTATGTACTGATACGCCCGCGCGGCGGCGACTTCCTGTACTCGGATACCGAATTTGAGATCATGAAGCAGGATATAAAATATTGCGCCGATGCCGGATGCGATGGCGTAGTAATTGGCATGCTCAATGCCGATGGCACCGTGGATAAACCGCGATGCGCTGAACTTGTCAAAATTGCCAAATCAAAAGGATTGGGTGTTACCTTTCACCGGGCATTTGATATGAGTTCGGATATGAGTCGGGCACTTGAAGATATAATCGACCTTGGCTGCGAACGCATCCTTACCTCTGGTGGCAGAAGCACAGCTGTGGAGGGCGTAAACATCATAGCCCATTTGGTTGAAAAAGCGGCCGGCCGGATAAGCATTATGCCAGGGGCGGGCGTAAACGAATCAACCGTGGCCGACTTAATTCATTTCAGCGGCGCCACCGAGGTGCACTCGTCAGCCCGAAAAGATATCCAAAGCGCAATGGCTTTCAGAAACGAGCACATCCTGATGGGTTACGGCGAAACATCTGAATACAGCTATTCGGTAACGGACGTTAATCGCGTGAAGGAGATTATTCGTCTTGCGAATCAATGAATAAAATTAGTCCGAAAGTCCGCATAAGTCAGAAAGTCCGAAAGAATATAATTCGATCGATCGTATTCAATAATTCGATAAGTCAATAATTCAATAATTGATCAAAACACTGCTACCGGCAGCACAATCTCAAACCTGCTCCTGCCCGAAAATCCAAAAAGATCAGGATCCAGCAAATAATCATACCTAATGCCAAAAGAGATAGGCACCTGGTTGAACCATTGGGTATCGAAAAAGATGGCCGCACCGGTTGATCTGAAATTCTTGTAGGCACTTCCGTCTCTGTAACTATCATAGCCACGTGTATAGTCGAAAAAGATATCGCCGCGCAATCTCATGAAATACAAGGTATTTGCTATGCCCTTATCAGGATAAAACAGCGGGAAATGGTAATCGGCGCCGAACTTATCCATTTGGTGAAGGTTTTCGGCATAATAGCCGCGAGCGAATGGAAAATCGTTGGTGAAACCTATGACACTGTTTGCACTTTTTTGCTGATAGGCCAGGTTAAGGGCCAAGCTATGATTAATCGACAATCCCGGGAAAAACAGGTTTCCTGAAACCAGGAACTGATTAGCCGATAACCCCTCAACGGCAGTTTTGTAATCAATGGAGACATTTTGCGCAAACCTTGGATAAATATTTTGCTTTGCGAGCTGTGTCCGGGTGCTAAACTGAAGATAATTGTTTAAGTAAGTGTAGCTGCTGTTCCTGAACGTTTTATTAAATGGCGGTTGAAAGATGGTTTGACTAAAGTAAACATCGCTTCCAAAATTGAGTCCGGTGAGGGATTTACCGTGACTGAGATCAAGCGGAATTTCGAAACCTGCATGCGGATTAACCTCGTTCCAATAGACATTTTCGCCCTGGTACAAACCACGCCTGTCGAAAGTATAATCTAGCCCCGCACGCAAATATGGAAACAAGGAACCATAAACCGCATCAAAGCCAAGCTGTTTATAGCCCTCCACCCGGTTATAGTCGAGCGATAATTGCGATTGAAAAGTATTGAGTACATTTTCGCCGATGATAGCTATCGAATAATCCGGATCATTAATGCCTGGGATGATACTATGAAAATTGAAAAGATGGTAGGCTTTTGGGTATTTACTGTAAGGCAAAGGTTTAACCTTAACAGCCGCCAGCAAATCGGCGGCTGAATCTTTTCTTAGCGCTGTAATTCCAAGTTCGGGCAAGGTGGACGGCACATAACTTTCCTTTATCTCCAGCCATTCCACGCTGTTGGCATTAACCTCATTTATTTTATACCCGTTGGCTGTAAAGCCAACCCATGCTAGTTTATGATTGCTGATGGCCGGCTCGTAATAGCCAATGGCGCCACGATTATCAGGGTTGGGTAACCGATATTGCTTGCCGTTCGTCAGATCATAGGAAAAAATGTCGTCCACCTTGCCCGATAAGGAGTAGTAAACCATATCATTCTTAACCGACAGGAACGCAATAGGCTTGTAGGAAAATGGCAGCAGGTATTTAACTTTTCCGGTTTTGATCTCAATTTCGGCGAGCGACATTTTGCCTTTTAGATTTCGAACCGCCGCCATGAGCTTACCATCGCCATAAAACTTGGGATAGGTAAAAAATAGTTTATCCGGATTGGGAACCACACGTTTTAGTTGTCCGTCGGTGGCGTTGAGTAAATGTATGTCGCACTTACCATTTGGCGCTTCTTGTACTGCAACTATCATTTTGCCATCGGCACTAAAGTCGGGCGAGAAATATTTGGTTTTCCTGGTTAGTGTTCTTTCCTTTCCGGTTGCTACATCCAGCAGCATCAGTTCGCTGTAGTCGCGATAGTTCCAGCGTAAATCAGGTCGGTAAGCCGCATAGACGATTTTGCCCTTATGATAACCAAAGTAATTGTCCAGGGATACGCTTCGTACGCTGATAACCTTTTCATGCGGACCAGTTTTCTTCACAAAAACGGGCAAATGATCATAAGTGCTCTTCATGTAAATGAGCGTACTGTCATTTACAAATGCCGGGTATTCTTCACTGGCGGTGAAATGGCCCGGCAACGGTTTCGGTAATTTGGCGTCGTTAAATTGCTTTTCAAAGTAAGTCAGCGCATCATTTCTGAATTGCTCAAAGCTGACCCCAGTATACTTTTTTATGGCCCGCTCCATCGGGTAA
>JAICXZ010000767.1 GCA_025934475.1 Mucilaginibacter sp.
ACCTAGTTAACCAATCACAAGTTAACTAATCACTAATCCCTATCTTTGCGCCATGCCCGATCACGAAATTTACATGCAGCGTTGTCTGGAACTTGCCGCGCTAGGAATTGGCAGCGTAAGTCCCAACCCCATGGTTGGAGCGGTAATTGTGCTTGATGGGCAGATCATCGGCGAAGGCTACCACAGGCAATACGGACAGGCGCATGCCGAAGTTAACGCAGTAAATGCGGTGCTATCGAAATACCAAAACGCGGAAGAATTGCTGCAAAACAGTACAATTTACGTTTCGCTCGAACCCTGTGCGCATTACGGCAAAACACCTCCCTGTGCCGATCTCATCATCAAACACCGTATTCCTAATGTAATCGTTGGTTGTCGCGACCCCTTTGACCAGGTGAACGGTAAAGGGATTGACAAATTACAGGCCGCGGGAATCGAGGTAATGAGTGGCGTGCTTGAGGATGGATGCAAACAGTTAAACCGGCGTTTTTTTACACGTGTTCAAAAGAAAAGGCCATATGTTATCCTCAAGTGGGCACAAACTGCAGATGGCTTTTTCGCCCCGGAAGATGGTAAGCAATTTTGGATAACGGGGGAAGAATCACGCCGGCTTGTGCATAAGTGGCGCGGTGAAGAAGATGCGATCCTGGTTGGAAAAAACACAGTAGCCATTGATAACCCGCAACTGAATACGCGGCTTTGGCCAGGTAAATCGCCCAAAAGAGTTTTGATAGATCGTAAGTTGGAGCTTGGCAGAGATTTAAATATTTACGACCAGAGTGTTGAAACCATTGTGTTCAACGAAGTGAAGACCGACATTGAAGGGAAAATTAAGTATATTGCACTGGAAGACTTTGACCGTTTCGTTCCCCAATACATCCTGTTTCAGCTTTATTTGCAAGATATACAATCAGTGATTATAGAAGGCGGCGCAAAAACATTGAAAAGTTTTATGGAAGCCGGGTTGTGGGACGAGGCGAGAATATTTACTGGTAAAACAGTTTTGGGTAGGGGAATAAAGGCGCCGTATGTAACGGGTGCCGAATTTGAGGAGTCTTTATCCGACGCAGACCGGCTGCAAATTTTATACAATAACCCTATTAACTAAATGTTCTATATTCTACTAAGTATTTGCTGCAGCGTTACTGTTTCGGTGATGCTTAAGCTGGCTAAGCGATACCAGATCGATGTTTACCAGGCCATCACCTGGAACTACTCGGCGGCTATCCTGCTTACCTGGCTGTTTCTGCATCCGCATGTCAGCACTATCCAAAGCTCTTCGATCGCTATTTATGTTGTGCTGGGAGTATTGCTTCCGCTACTTTTCCTCGTTATCGCAACTTCTATCAGGCTTACGGGGATTGTTCGCACAGATGTCGCGCAGCGCTTGTCGCTTTTCATACCGGTATTATCTGCATTTACTATTTTTAGTGAAAAGCCGGATGCTATCAAAATTGTCGGGATCTCCATTGGGGTTATTGCCATGATCTGTCTCATTCCCTGGAAACAGCGGCACGCCGTTCGGCGCAGGGCAACAAATTCGTGGTTTTACCTGGTGCTTATTTTTGTCGGCATGGGTGTGATTGATGTGTTGTTGAAACAAGTGGCGAAAACCAGTAATTTGTCGACCTCGTTATTTGTTGTCTTTTTATTAGCCTTTGCAGTCGCTTTTATTGGCCTCATCTACCAGGTTGCAACAAAGAAAATGCGGTTTTCGTGGCCGCATATTCCTATTGGCTGGATACTGGGCGTAGCTAACTTTGGCAACATCCTGTTTTTCATTAAGGCTCACCAGGCGCTGGCAACCAAGCCGTCTTATGTATTTTCGTCAATGGATATTGGTGTGATCATTGCAGGTGCTGTTGTGGGGCTTGCAATATTCCGTGAGAAGTTGAGCCTGCTCAATTTCGCCGGCATTGCATTGGGCCTGCTGGCTATTGTCATCAATTCGTTTCACGACTCTTTGGCCCATTTATTTACCGCAGTTTTCTGATGCTTTTTGAGGATACCTATTTAACGATTGAAGCCCAGGCTGAAAGCATTTTTCGCGATCGAGGCAGCAAATTTCTGGGCTATGCTTATCCCATTACTTCCGATCAGGATATAAAAAATATCATCGCAAATCTCAAGCAGCAACATCCCAAGGCCAATCACCATTGCTGGGCCATGCGCTGGAGTACGGATCGCTCGGTGTTTCGTTTGAATGATGACGGTGAACCCTCAGGCACAGCAGGGCGACCAATCCTGAATACGTTATTATCAAAGAATCTGACCAATGTTGCTATTGTGGTGGTCCGCTATTTTGGCGGAACGCTTCTTGGGGTTCCGGGATTGATCAATGCCTATAAAACAACGGCCGAATTGGCGTTGAATGAGGCGAAAGTGATCGAGAAAACAGTCA
>JAICXZ010000732.1 GCA_025934475.1 Mucilaginibacter sp.
CCACAATACCGCCAAGTTTTTCTTTTGCATCCTTGGGCTTAGATAAGAGCGCTTTAACTGTGCCTCCGCCTTTAGGTGAAGAATAGGTGATATAACCTGAGTCGAGATCCGGATCATCCGGCCGCACTTCGACGTTGTTTTTGTAGTCGGGCATCAGGAAGCTCATCAGCGCGGGGACCGTAAGCCCGCCGATGGCATAAATGGACAATTTTTGCATGAAGGCACGGCGATCAAGCCGGCTATGTGCGTAATCATCATACAGGTCGAATACTTCCTGGCTGATGTCCTCTTTCTTAATCTGGCTCATAGGGAATGGTTTTACTCAAATATACAGATACCGGAGTATTTTATACATGCAGTTTTGCCACCCAATACTGGCCGATGTGACTAAAATCATTTTATCGGCTGATTACCGTCACTGGAGTAGCCCAAACAAGGGGCGACCTTTACCTTATTAAAAATAACGATCATGGAAACTATCACCAGTTTATCTGCCCGCTCACTGCAATATTATGCTATCGCCAAAAAATGGAGCTCGGATCTCGAATTTTACAAGTATGAAACCAGGTTCCTGCGCTCATTACTCGATGATTGCTTTTTTAACACCAAAAGCACCTCGGATAGAACTAAGATTGCAGAGATCAACAACGACCTGCTGGAACTTGATGTCGATAAAAACCAACTGGAAAGGTCGCTGATCGAGCAACTTAAAGAATTAGAGCTAATGGCCGAAGACGTTATCCCTGAAGATGCGAACCAGGTGGCCGGTAAACAGATCAGACTGGAGTATATGGTGGGTAGTTTATTCACCGATTACAAGGATCTGAAGAGGCAGATATTTAGCCTTGTCCAAAAAATATCGGGACAGGATCGGGTGTACAATCACCTTTCGTTTGCAAACTAACCAATCAACTATACATGCAGAGACAAAAGCGCCTAATGTAAACATAGGCGCTTTTTGTTATTACCGGTAACTGATGCCGTGCTAAATATCAGCATATAAAATGATCGCAGTCATTCTTTAGCCGAGGGCCAATAGTGAATTTTGAGGTATAACGACAATTAAACAGCAACCACATGGAAAGGATATTAATAGCTACAGATTTTTCGGCCAATGCAACCAACGCGGCTGAATATGCTTATGCGCTGGCTAGCCAGATCAAAGCTGACCTGGTGCTATACAACGCATTTATAGTACCCGAACAAGCGCCCCAGGTAACAAATTCGGTTTGGCCGGCATATGATTATGATGAGTTGCGTAATGACAGCAATGATGACATGAGAGAGTTGGAGCGCCACTTGCGCTCAAAGCAACAGAAAGGCCATTTTGAGCCTTCTATACGCAAAAGCAGTGAAGCCGGAGTAGTTCAGGAAGTAATCACCGATGCTGCAAAAAAAAGACATGTGAGCCTTGTAGTTATGGGCACTCATGGGCACAGCGGCGTTAGCGGCCTTTTACTTGGTAATCACGCACGGCGCCTGATAGACTCAACAAATTGCCCCTTGCTGCTGGTACCGGCTATCGCGCACCCGACCACAATAAAGAAGATTGCGTTTGCAACAGACTTTAAAGACCCAGAAAAAGATTTGGCGGCTATATTTAAACTGATCCCATTACTAAAAAAACTTAACGCAGAATTACTGATCACTCACATATACGATGAGACAACCAGCGCATTTGACTTTAAAATGCATCTCGAAGGGTTTCTGCTCGAGCTATCCAACAAAGCCGATTACCCGCACATTTATTACCGCCTCGTAAAAAGCGATAAACCGGAGAAAGGGCTCGATTGGTTGTGCCGCTTCGGGCAGGTTGACATGCTGGCAATGGTTCATCGGGAGAAATCCTTCCTGGAACGGGTGATTGAGGGTAGTCACACGCAAAAAATGGCGGATCATATTTCGGTGCCATTGCTCGTGATACCTGAAAAGTAACCTCTCAGTGAGCAGAGACTATTGAATAAAAGGATCGTTATCATCGCTCACAAACACATGGAACAACGATGGCGCTAAGCTTCTTCTCAGCCAAATAAAGATCCTCTAAAATTTCAAGCGGTTTTTGCTTTTGGGTCGTTAATTGAAGGCACAATTGCTTGTAATATTCAACCCCCTGCTCCAGTTCTGATTTAAATTTAAGAAGGTATTTGTGTTTCTTCTCATTGAGGGTTTTTATGTGATTAGATAGTTCCTTCTGCAAATAATCGATATAAAGGTTTAGCTCGTTCACAAACATGTGGGGCCGTTTCACGCTACGCAAAAGGTCCAAAGAGCCGTAAATGTGCTTTACCATTTCTTCTAAACTATAGGCTCGCGAAAAATAAGCAAGGTTAGGGCCGGGGCATATTGCTACCGCTTTATTTTCTTTGGGGCGGCTAATGCCATCTTTTAAATAAACCGATGCACACAGGCCTTCGCAAAGGCATATTTTTTCAGTAACCGCGTTAACCTGCTGCTGGTATTCTTCAGGAGCAAGGTTAAGTGTTTTTAATTGACTGATCTTCAAATGCTGGTATTTCCGTGATGCCGTGCAAATAGGCTCATCAGTAAATTCGGTATTTGAAATGAGGTATTTCTTGGTGCAGGGGCTGCCCGGGCGTCCGTTTTTAATGCGTTCATCTCTTTGCGC
>JAICXZ010000846.1 GCA_025934475.1 Mucilaginibacter sp.
AAAACCGATCTTAAAGACATTCATGCCGACAAGGTAGCCGAACGAAAAGCGGTTAAGGCTGGCGATATCGCCACAGCGAAGGCTGATAAAAAAGAGATTAAGGCTGATAAAAAAGACCTGAAAAGGGAAATACGTGAAGCCCGCCGCGACGGCATTAAGCACCCGGTGCGCCGCGCAAAATAAGCAATAGTACCCCACCCATATAATAAAAAGGGATGACTGCCGGTATCCCTTTTTATTAAATTATCTGCCGGTTTTTCGTTTGTAACTGCGCACAAATGCAAAGGTCAGTGCGACACCGACGCCCATCCCGACCGCTAAATTGTGCGTGGCAAAGCCAATACCTATACCGATTACCATGCCGGCGCTGTAAAACAGGACAATTTTTTTGGTCACTACGATAAAGCTAAGGTTTATTTATAACTACTGTAAATTTTCATGTAGATTAAAATTCCAGCGGCCCCAGCCGGCGCATGTTTTTCATGATGAGGTATTGCCGGTGCCGCAGGTACCTGGTAGGGTGGGTGGCCGACCATTTAAGCGGGCTTGGAAATATCACCGCGATCGCTGCCGCCTGCTGGTTATTCAGCTGCGATGCCGGGATATGAAAATATTCCTGGGCGGCGGCCTCCACTCCGTAAATTCCATCACCGGTCTCGATCACGTTCAGGTAAACCTCCATGATGCGCTTCTTGCTCCAGAAAATTTCCATTAGCAGCGTAAACCAGGCCTCGAAGCCTTTGCGCACAAACGACCTGCCGGGCCAAAGGAAAACATTTTTTGCCGTTTGCTGCGATATGGTGCTTCCGCCGATCAACTTTTTACTGTGCTCGTTTTTTTTGATAGCTTTCTCAATGGCCCTGAAATCGAAACCGTGGTTTTCTAAAAAGGTCTGGTCCTCCGCGGCCACGGCCGCGCGTTTCATCGGGTCGGCAATCTCGTCAAAGCTTACCCATTGTTTATCTATTTTCCATTCTTTTCCGGCTGCCTTGCGCTCAAAACCGCGCTGTATCATCAGCAGCGTAAACGGCGGGTTAATAAACCGGAATGCCAGCACCGCCAAAATGCTGCCGCCCACAAAAACAATGAAAAGCAGCTTTATGATGCGCAATAGTAGCCTGGGTACACCGCCTTTGATCATGTTTTTCGATGTCGGATGTCGGATTTTCGATGTCGGATTTTACTTTTCTATCGTATAATCCGAATAGTCTCAACGATACTCTGCTATAATACGAAAAAAAGGTGTTAAGCTCTCGCTAACACCTTTAATAAAAAATCTAAATTCGAAATTGAAAATCCGAAATCCGAAATTCCCCTTACTCCGCTACTACTTCAAACGGCACCTGTACCTTCACTTCTTTGTGCAGGTTAATGTTAGCGATGTATTCGCCTACCATTTTTGGTTCCTGTTCAAAAGTGATGCGGCGGCGGTCAACCTCAAATCCTTCTTTTTTCAAAGCATCGGCAATTTGAATGGTATTGATAGCGCCAAATATTTTGCCGCTTTCGCCCGCTTTAGCACCGATGGTCAGTTTTACACCTT
>JAICXZ010000542.1 GCA_025934475.1 Mucilaginibacter sp.
GAAAAAACCATTTTTAAAATGAGGGAATTTGCCTCTGAAATATTTGATCCGCTGAATATCGCCTTGTCGTTTGAAGAAGAGGGCAATTTTCGCGACCTGGAGATGGATCTGCAGGTGCGAAAGGATCTTTACCTCATATTCAAAGAAGCGGTTAATAATGCTGCCAAATACAGTGAATGCACCAGGGTAAATATCATCATTTCCGGTGGGAACCCCTTACTTGAGATGCGCATTACCGATGACGGGGTCGGGTTTAAATTGAAAGAGATCAGGACCGGCGGAAACGGCCTGAAAAATATGACCGAACGTGCGGCAAAGATCAATGCAGAGCTAGACATAGACAGTACACCCGGTTACGGAACTACGGTGTCGTTAAGATATATCACATGATTAGGGTATTTTTTAATATCCGGCTTTTCTGAATATTTGTAATAGCTATGAAAATGACCAGTGTACTGCTTTATGAAGATAATCGCCAGCTGAGGGAAAGCATCGGGCAAATGCTCACCTATTCGGACGATTATGTGCTGCTTGGAAGCTTTGCAAACGCCCTGGATGCTGAAGCACAGGTAAGAGAGCTAAATCCTTCCGTTATCCTGATGGATATAGAAATGCCCGGAGGGGTCAACGGCATTGAGGCAACCCGCAGAATACGCGCGTTTGATCAGGAGACGCCTATAATTATGCTCACCGTTTTCGACGACAACGAGAACGTGCTTGACGCCGTTTTCGCAGGCGCCACGGGCTACCTGCTGAAAAAACATCTCGCTGAGCGGCTTTTTGACGCCATTGAAGATGTGCTGACCGGCGGAGCGCCGATGAGCCCCAATGTTGCCCGCATGGTGATCACCAGCATGCACAAATATGCGCGTACCCAGGAAGATTTATTTGAATTAACCACCAGGGAAAAAGAGATACTAATGGCCCTGGCACAAGGCGCGGGCTATAAACAAATAGCTGCCAAATATTTTATTTCGATAGATACTGTACGTACCCACATTAAAAACATCTACCAAAAGATGCAGGTACATTCTCAACTGGAAGCCGTAGCCAAAGGCAGAGAGGCCGGCATTCTCTGACAGAAAATCACTGTCGCGCAAAATCACATTTTTAGGGGATGGCCTCGCCACGTTTTATAACCCAACTTTACGATAGTTTATCAAACCTTAAAAAGCTGAGTTATGAAAAGCATCTACTTACCAATTATTCTTTTGGCACTTCTTTTCGCTGCATGCAAAAAGAACAATGTTAGTCCCAACAATACAAACAGCAATAACAACAACAACGGAAATAAAGGCGGCAATACCGGAGGGCAAGGCGACACACTCTCTGTAAGTAACTTTTTACCATTGTATCCATATACTGCTGACGAAGTAACGATTGTAGGAACAGGTTTTAACGCAGATAAAACAAAGGATACCGTCCTTATCGACTACCTGGGTGGAGGCAATGGCAAACCGGCCACGATTAACAGCGCCTCGGCCACACAATTAAAAATTGTGGTGCCTGCCGATTCCCTGATGGGGCTAGACGCTAAGCTGGCGTTCCCGATTTACAATTTTGAGATACATGCCAATGGCAAACACCTCGATATTCCGCTAAGCAAAACGCCGGTATTCAAAAGAACATTGTATTTGAACTGGGCAAGCGGCGGAGAGCCTGATGTGGCAGCGAGACCGGGTGATACCATACAAATTATGGGAGCCGGCTTTACCCCTAAAGGCGACGTCGTGTCGATAGGCTCGACTACACTAAATATTTATAAAGTCGACACTGTACAGGGTGAGCTTGCAAACAATGCATTACGCATTAATTACATTGCGTCAGAAGATGTAGCTTTTTCTGTGATGCCATTGACAATTTTTGGCCAGGTAAATGATGAAACAGCGACACAAACCAAAACACTAAGCTTTACTAATGGCGACGGCAAAGTGACCCAAAAACAGGAAAAGTTTGGCTTATCGCCAATTATGAGCATAACTAATATTTCATTTGAGGGAGCCACATTTACGCCGGGATATGGCTATAGCTATTCACTTTCGGGTTTAAATGGCAGCGGTGGCAAAATAAGGGTCTCCATCAAAGGTAAACACCTGAAAAATAACACCGATGCAGAGCTTATCGGATCCGATTACAATAACACAATAATTTCTGATGTACATTCAAGTCTGCCCGTATCCGGTTTTCCGGATAGTACTGTTGTAGAATATGGCACAGGCGGGATGCAGGCCGGTCTCAATTATACCATAAAACTAACCGCAAATAATACTGGCAGCAGTAAACTATATGGCTTTGTTTCTTTTTTGATGAAGCAATAACCCATTTAGCATGTTCACGAAAACAGGGGGTTTTGCATCGATTTTGCGATTTTGTATTTTTGGATAGATTGTTTATCAGGACTTTATAAAAAAACAGGGGGTGGCAGGCGCGCGCGTTTGAACACATAGTGTATCGAGCCAAATAATTAAAAAAAGCATTAAGCGTACAGTTTTTTCAACTCATCTTTAGCTTTCGAAAACCAAATTCGCGCGTTCCGGCGTTCCATACCGCTGAGATGGGGCGCTTCCTCCAGCATTTGTTCAAAAAGCTCGGCGGCCTCCTCTACCCTGTCGGCACGTTCCAGGAACATGCCATACTCATAACGTTGTTCGAAGTTGGAATACCGGCCCTTCATCAACTTAAACTCGTTTTCGGCCAGTTCAGGTTGCCCGGTAAATTCCAGAGCTTTGGCGTACAAGACGTGAACTGGCGATCGCGCGAATTGCTGTGTTCTGTAAACTTTCTTAGCCATTTTGATAACATCCTCATAGCGTTCCTTCGCGTAGTATGCTGTAGCCAACTGCATGATGCCATGCTCATTTTCGGCGAAGGCTCCGGTAAGACTACTTTCGTATAAGTCAATTGCCTTATCAGTCATACCGCCGGCCAGGTATGAATCGGCTAATTCGATACGGTTATTAAAAGTATCAGCAAAGCGGACTTTCTCTTCAAGCTTTTTGATTTGCCCGCTGGGGTTTATTACAGCAGCGATGTTGATCTGGGGTCCCCGTGACCGCCTCAAACCAGGTAATATTTCGGAGAAGAAATAAGCAACGCTGCCTATAACAGGTAGAAAAACGATGATGTATATCCATTTGTTCTGATTGCCTTTACGGATGCAGTGAAACACACAAAGCCCCTGCAGGGCGATCTCAGCATAATAGAAATAGCTATTTACAAACGGGAACATGTTAAGGCTTGCGATAAGTTATTTCAAAATTAGAAAATCGGGGCGCAAAATCAAGTCATAAACTAATAACTAAAATATTTTTTGCCAGCTTCGCTGAATTACTATATTTGCAGTCCCCAAAAACGGGGTTGTATTAATTAAAAAGGTGAGGTGCCTGAGAGGCCGAAAGGATCAGTTTGCTAAACTGACGTACGGGAAACTGTACCGAGGGTTCGAATCCCTCCCTCACCGCTGAATTCAATATCAAAAACAGATAAAAGCCTGCAAATCAAATGATTGCAGGCTTTTGTTTTTAGATCGAAGGACCATTTTATTCACCAAATCGCACC
>JAICXZ010000071.1 GCA_025934475.1 Mucilaginibacter sp.
GATGATACGGTGAAGCACAAGATCAAAACCGGAAACTAACCACGCTTTTTCTCATCTTTACCACCGATGGATGGGAATACCAGGCACTTCAAAAAAACGCGAATAGCACCCACCCCCAGCGGCTTTCTGCATTTGGGTAATGCCTACTCATTTGCCCTCACGGCAGCCATCGCACAAAAAAGCGGCGCTAAAATACTGCTCCGCATCGATGATCTGGATCGCGACAGGATTCAAAAAGAATATGTGCAGGATATTTTCGACACGCTGAATTTCCTGGAGATTCCATGGCATGAGGGACCGCGCAACATGCAGGAATATGAAAAAGAATATTCGCAGGTGCATAGGATGGATCTTTATGACCAGGCTTTAGATCAGTTGCGCGAACAACAAGCCGTTTTTGCCTGTAGTTGTTCAAGGGCACAGATCAGGATGCAAAATCCAGATGACGTTTATCAGGGCACTTGCAGAAAAAAAGGACTATCCCTGGACGCCAGCGAAGTCAATTGGCGATTACGAACCGATGATTCGGCAGAGCTTGCAGTTAATACTTTATTTGATAGGACGATCAAAGCCGCTCTACCAGAGGCAATGCGTGATTTTGTGGTAAGGAAGAAGGATGGATTTCCAGCCTATCAGTTAGCTTCCGTCGTAGACGACATACATTTTGGCGTCGACCTGGTCATTCGCGGGCAGGACCTTTGGGATTCGACCCTTGCACAATTGTACCTTGCGGGCGTGCTTCATCTCGAAACATTCAAAGGCAACACCTTTTTTCATCACAGGTTGCTGACAACGCTTGGCGGACACAAGCTTTCTAAGTCGGCGGGCGATAATTCCATTCGCTATTTACGGCAACATGGCCGCAAAGCCGCCGACATTTACGCCATAATTGGACGGGTAAACGGCATCGCGGACCCGGTAGCCTCATTTGAAGGACTCGGCGCAACGCTAAAACAAATTTAACTAAGTCGTTGATAAATATCTAATTTGCTATCCGCCTTGCGTCTTCTTTCCCCATTTTATTTTGTCCCAGATCCGTTCGTGAAAAAAATAGGCTATGGTGGTATATATGTTACTTGCCAGCATAAAACCGAGGGCTATGTTAATTTTTCCGGTAAACCAATATATAGCACTAAAATCAAGCACGACGATTAAAAGCCTGTAAGTAACGGTTTTAATAACCGATCTGGATAAAGTCTCGGAAGCGCGAATTTTGGGAGCAAACAAACTAACCATGATTCACTGGAATAACAATCACAGGAATATTTGAATTCTTGATCACTCTTTCCGCTACGCTGCCCAATATCATCCTTGCTAAGCCTTTCCGGCCATGGGTGCCAACAACAAGGATGTCCGCTGGCCATTCCTTTGCAACTTTTAAGATCTGCGCTTCTGCGCTTCCCTCCATGATATAGCGTGAAATGTTATGATGTCCGAAAATATTGGCCACGAGTGCGTTTAAATTTTCGGCGGCGGCGGTTTTAGCTATGCTCCTCGCTTCGTGTGCTGTCAAACCTTCACTGCCAAGTAAAAGGCTGGTATCAACCACGGTTAATATAGCTATTTCTGCATGAAGCCTTTTTGCCAGGTCAAGCCCGGCCTCTGCAATTTTTTCGGATGTAGGGTCACAATCAACAGCGATCAAAACCCGTTTGTACTTGTTATCAGTCATTTTTACACGAATTAGTCGAGTCAAAAAATTCGAATTAAACAAAGCTACAGTACCAGTAGTGGAATAGTTTATAACTGACGTCACCTGGTAAATTGATTCTGATCAAATTACCGATAATAAGTACCAACCTGCGATGGCGTGCGTAACCGGATAACCTACCGATCTTTACGCGCGTCCTCGATAAAAATGTGCTCGACACTTTTGGGGTTACTTATAGTGTTATAAAACTCATCGAGATAATCTGTCATCTCTTTTTTGAAGACAGGATGGAGGAGACTGCAGTTATTAATCACGGCATAAATATTATCCTTTTGCTTTTTGAATCCGTCCAGCGCAATGTTCAACTCATCCATTGTTCTCGGAAAACCACGGTAAAGACGTTCCCTGACGCTCTCGATACCAAGTTGTTCGTCCGGTATAGCGTATTTGGCATTAACCAGCCCCGACCAGTCAAAATCGTAGGGTATTGGAAATGGGCGTGCGGTGGAATCCGCATTGGTTTGTACCAGCTTAATATTGTGATCGGCGGGAACCGACCAGTCGGTGTTGCCGATCATATATTCAAAAATGAATACCGTAGTCATCAGTTGCCGGTTCGTGCGTTCGGTTAGAACCGGCTTCGCTCCCGACCATTCCGAGCAATCGTTCCTTTTTGCCACTTGCTTAATATCCTCCATCAGAAAGGCATGCCTGGTCACCGCTTTCCTTTTTCCGCTGCTATCCTGGTAGGTGAGATTCAGCAGCCGAACCCTAAAACTGTAATCTGTGAGCAGGTTGTATATTTTGTAAACCAGGTATTCTTTTAGCAGGTATTGCTCATCAACGTTGTCAGGCACACATACGCCAACCAGCTTCAGCTCTTTAAATTTATAAAAGGCGTCCGACTGATCTTTCTTGTAGATCAGCTTTAATGGCGGCATATCACAATTCTTTCGCCTGAAATGCCCCCTAACCTCTACCCAAATATGGTCGTTGATTGCTGCTCCATCGTCCAATTTACCCGAAAACATTGCCGGGAAACGCGCGCCTGTTTTATCTTTCTGGGCCAGCAAATGTTTATAGTTGATAGAAAGCGTCGCATCGACTACCGATGTATCGGTAAAAAACTTAACGCGGTCCACCTGTTTCTGAGCGAATACAGAAACGGTTATTGTAACGGTGAGCAGCCAGGTTATTAAGAAGGCCTTCATTTGTGATGATGATGCTTATTATGTTTCTTCTTTCCCTCATGGTGATCAGCATCCAGCACCAGTTTTTCTGATCCGCCAGAGCCTCTTAGCTCCAGATCGTCAAAAAGGCCCTCGTCTGACAGGTCAAGCGTATGCGAATTTTCCCAATCATAATGAGCGATCTTCTTCAGGCGTTCAATTACATCCTCATCGTGCACCTCGATTGCCAGTTCACGGCGATGATCAAAGCTCCCAGGCGCCAGGTTAATGGAGCCGACGATTGCCCGGCACCCGTCGGCAAGCAGCATTTTCCCATGCAGTTTCAGATGCTTTAGCTTATGAATTTTGATACCGACATCGTTCATAATGCGTAATCCGCCGACGCCTTCTACCAATTTATCCATTTTGAGTGTATGGGGCGGAGCGGCCATCACATGAACTTTTACACCTCGACTAGCAGCGCGGACAATACGCTCTATAATCACCAAATCCTGGAAGCGCTCATTCTGAATGAAGAGTGAGTGCTGGGCCTGGTCAATAAAATGGGCAATCTTGGCCCGGCCATTGAGACTGCACCAGATTAGACTGGACTCGCGGCCGGGATCAAATTCATTGCGGTGCCAATCAGCGCCGAAACATAGCATAATCTCTTCAACCTCGCGCGGATGGGACGTGATAATCGCATAATCCCGGGTTTCAGTCAGGTTCTTTGTTTCCCAATTCAGCGACTTTACAAAGGCAAGTTTCCCATCAATCACCATCGACTTCTCGTGCGTGATGACAAATGCCGGGTTGCTATCGCGAACGGTGATTCCCGCTTTCTCAAGTCTTGCGCGCGCTTCGGCGTTTTCATCTTCGCCATTGCGCCGGGCCGGGTTGAGCATCACTTTGATCTTCACATCGCGCTCCTTTGCTGCGATGATCGCCTCAATCAGTTCGGGGTCCGAAAACAGGAACATTTTGACGAGGATAGACTTGGTGGCGCCATTAATGGCATCAACGATTGGCTTTACAGTGTCGTCCGGAAAAACAAGAATCGATCTATGAAACATGCTATTATTTGAGCGTCAAGCTACGAATTTATTTGGTGAACAGCGTGTCCTGCACTTCGCTGAACATTATAAAGTTCGGCATAAATCCTGCCTTCGGCTATAAGCTCGTCGTGTGTACCTTCCTCGGCTACCCGGCCGTCGTACAGCACAATGATCTTGTCTGAATCGGCGATGGTGCTCAGCCTATGCGCAATAGTAACTACCGTGCGGCCATGCATCAGTTTTTCGAGGGCTTCCATTACCACTCTTTCGGCATCGGCGTCGAGCGAAGCAGTGGGTTCATCAAGCAACAAGATAGGCGAATTGCGCACCAGGGCCCGCGCTATCCCGATGCGCTGCCGCTGGCCGCCAGAAAGCGTCATGCCGCGTTCGCCAACCAATGTATCATAACCATGCGGCATCCGGGCGATAAATTCGTGCGCATTGGCCATCTTGGCAGCCTCAATAATTTCCCCTTCGGTCGCATCCGGTCGACCATAAGCTATATTCTCGCGAACCGAACCATAAAACAACACTGTATCCTGCAACACAAAAGCGATCTGCGAGCGCAATCCGTCAAGGCTAAAATCGGTGATGTCCTTTCCATCAATGTATATCTGCCCCGCCGTTACATCATAAAAACGGGCGATCAGGCTCAGGATGGTCGTTTTTCCGCTACCTGTTGGGCCACAAATCCCTATTCGCTTCCCCTTTTCGATGTGGAAACTGACTTTATCCAGTACAGTTGCGTCGGCCGTATAAGAGAAGGAAACCTTGTCAAAAACGATATCGCCTTCGAAACGATCTGGATTTACTGCTCCCGTTTTCTCCGCAACTTTGATCTCGGTATCCAGTATAGCTTCAATGCGTTCCAGCGCCACTGTTGCCTGGGCAATAGTACTCGTCATCTTGGCCAGATCCTGTACCGGCGAAAAAAACTTGTTCATGTACCAGATAAACACCGTCAGCGAGCCGACCGTCATTACGCCGTTAAGCACCAGATCGGCGCCATGCCAAAGTACCATGGCGGTGCAGGCAGCCACCGTAATAGTAACAACCGGATTCAGCACCGACTTTATTTTCCGGGCTCTCAAAGCAGCGCTTACCGTTTCCAGGCTAACTTTTTTAAGCTTATCTTCTTCCAAATCCTGACGGCCAAAAGCGTTTACCGCCCGGATAGATTCCAGCCCATGTTGCATTACCGCCAACATGTTGCTTTGATCGACCCGTACTTCGTGCGTGGCCTTTTTCATTACCTTTTTAAACCGGCCGACAAACAGGAGAAGAAACGGAGTAATGCCGATGGCTACCAAAGTAAATCCTGAGTTGAGGTAAAACATGATACCCAGCATACCTACGATGGTGAGCGAATCGACCAGAATGTTCATCAGGGTCGACGAGGCGAAATCCTGTATGGTGGACACGTCGCTGGTGATCACGCTTAACAGCTTGGCGGTTTGATGGGTATCATAATAGGATAACGACAAGCGCTGCAGGTGATGATATATCCTGCGTCTCAAATCATTAGAGACATATTGGGCCAGGCTCTCCGTAAAATAACTGTCGAGGTAAGTTGCCAGCGAACCAATCGCCGCCATTACCAACACGCTGATGGATGCTACAGCAGCAAACTCGATCTTGTTTTCACCGGGGAACACTTTGTTCATCCAACTCAACCAGCCTGGCAGCGGATGATGACCAATGACATTGTCGATCAGTATCTTCAACGGCCAGGGCGTAGCAATACTCATCAAAGTTTCCGCCAGCATGGCCAAAAAGATGATCAACATCCATCTTTTATACGGCCGAACCAGGCTCCAAACCAGCTTCATCAGCGTCCTCGTCGATGCTGCCTTCCAGAATCTGTAATGGTGGTGAGGGTGCTGTTGCTCGTCGGTATTAGGGACGTCGAATTTCATCCGGTGAAGGTGTCGTGATTGCTGATGTTAATCAAAGATAACAATTAACATACGTTTAACAAGGCGACAGAACTCCCCGTCAAAATATATTGCATTGAAACAAAGCACTTTACAAAAAAAGTAAATTATTTTTTGATCAATTGACCAGACCTCCTATATTTGCAGTCCCAAAACAAAGGGAGTTTAGCTCAGCTGGTTCAGAGCATCTGCCTTACAAGCAGAGGGTCACTGGTTCGAACCCAGTAACTCCCACAAAACGAAAGCCCCGCAATGCGGGGCTTTTCTGTTTTTACATCATTGTGGATTAGCCCTAAGGCTGCCGCAGGCTCACTTAAATATCTTCTGCAAAAAGATGTTCAGCACCTCAACCAGGATCAGGATAATAACAACTAATTCGAGACGATAGCTGTTCCGGTATTGCAGCAGATCGCGAAACAGCTCCAGGTTATCTTTTACAATAGTTAATCCTTCCTCGATGTTTCTGAATCGTTCCTTCAGGTCGAATGTACGTTTGAGATCATTGTATATTTTATTTAGATTTTCATCGTCCCATGTTTCGGGCGGCGAATCAAAAATGTAAAGGTTCTGGGCGATCCGGTTTTTTAGCACCAGTGTTTTGCCAATATATTTTTTGAGGTTGTTGCCCGAGATGGTCAGCCGTCCTTTGGCTTCCAGTAGTTGCGTATGAGTGTTGGTTTCTCCGATCAGTTTGCCTGTTAGTTCTTCGTAATAATCCAAAGCCACAGATTGAGAAACAGTGAGCATGATCAATCTCAAAATCTCGATATCGGACCCAACGATCTCGATCGAATTGAAACCGATCTTGTTTTTGCTCATATCGGTATGTATCTCAAACTCTTCCGTCAGATTTTGATCGTAGGCGTTTTTACGATAGGAGGAGATCAGTCTTAAAAACTCGCTGATGCTGACAGGGTCATAATTCAGGAAACATACTACGCCATATTTAAAAACATAAATGTACCGGTGGGCGCCGGTTATGTAAAACAACTCATCGGCGTCGGCATAGTGCAAGTCGGCCTTAAAAGCAGCCTTGAATGCTTTTATGTCGATACTGTCAGCTATCTGGTATGACAAGACTTTTTGCAGCATGATCACTGGTTTTTAGCATATCAGGCGGTACTAAATAAAGCTAACAAAATACTTAGACAACGGTTGTTGTCATACGTATAAAAGTACTGTTGCCACCACAAAAAGAAAGAGCCCCCCAAATGTGAGGCTCTTTAGGAACTGAGTCGTCCTAAAACATTTATTAAGGTTCAATAACATCTGCGCTTATTTTTACGCTGTCTGTTTTGTCAATATTAGAGGCCCAAACCGATGGTACTACTATATGCACCTTACCGTTCGTTACCGTTACTGTGGCATTTGCATTTGCAGAAGAGCTGCTATAAAAAGGGCCTCCGCTAACGTTGCCCGTAGCGCCTACTGTTACTTCGTTATCGTTTGCCGGCTGTCCGCCATTTATGTTAAAGCCAACCATCTTATAGGTGCCGCTGGCTTTAGGATATGTTTTAAATACAAAATTTATCTCGCCTCCACCCACATAAAAAGGATTACCGTAGGTTGCAAGCAGCGCATAGTCGTTACGCCTTACCGAATCGGGGGTGTATTTAGTCCCGTTGAACGTCCAACTGCTATTTGTCGTAGCTGGCTTGGGGTCGTCGGTTGTTGTTAAACAGGAAACTAATGACAGGGAAGCCAGTGCAACAATCATCAATTTCTTTGGAAGGGTTAACCGTGAAAAGGAAAAGTTTTTGTTCATAATTTGTGATTATTAGGATATAATTTTTTGTCGTAATATTAATTATTAATTTCTAACTAAAAAAATGTCTCCAATCACACTTTGCTTGCTTATGAGTTACTTCATCCCCTTTTTAAGGGTAATAACCGTAATTTCGGGCCACATACCTACCCTGCCCTTTAGCCCGAGAAAACCAAAGCCGCGATTAACGTACAGGTACTTGCCATCTTCTTCATACAATCCGGCCCACTGCTTGTAGACATATTTGATCGGGCTCCATTTCCATCCAAACAATTCGATGCCGAATTGCGCGCCATGCGTATGACCTGAAAGCGTCAAGTGAACATGCTGATGATGCTGTAGCGTGACGGCTTCCCAGTGGGATGGGTCGTGCAACATGAGTATTTTGAACGCTTCTGCAGGCACAGGGGCGGTTGCGCGCTTAAGGTCGCCGTATTTGTGAAAGCCACCCTTACCCCAGTTCTCTACCCCAATCAGTGCGATCGACTGAACCTTGCGTTCTATGTTGATGTATTCATTCAATAGCAAGCGGAATCCCATTTATTGGTGAACCTATTTCAGGCGCTCCAGGTTGGCTTGCTGATGGGCCTCGCTTTTCCATTGCACATAGTCGCCGTAGTCATGGTTGCCCAATACGGAGAACTTGCCGCAAGTGGCCTTTAACTCAGCGAAGTGATCAATCCAGGGATCCATTTCAACAGCATGGTTATTCACCAGGTCGCCGGTAAAGAGGATAACATCGCTTTGTTGCTCGTTAACTATCCTGATGCCTTTGCTTACCCCTTTCTCACTGGTGAAGCTGCCCGAATGGATATCAGAAAGCTGTGTAATGGTAAAGCCATCGAATGCCTCCGGGAGATCGGGAAAGTATAAGGTTTCTTTCTTTACCTGGTAAAAGTGACGTCCGCCGGTGAGCCCGTATAGCAGGGCCGCGAACGGTACGAGGGCCACACCTATAGCAACCTCGCTCACCCAAATTGCGCGGGGTGGAAAACCGCGGAACAGCCGGCTGATATCTTCCAGCAACAATACCGGCATTGCAAAAACCTTTGGTACCAGCGAGAGCAGCACCAGGGCCATCAGTATCGAAATAAGCCGCATTACCGCCTTATTGGATCTCGGAAGTCTGAAAGTAAAGAAGGCTGCAACAATGAGCGCAGGCTCGAAAAGCCAATAGGCGGTGTGTATAAAGGAACTGGCGGTTAATGTTTCCACCGCCTGGAAAAAATAAATATCTGCCAAAATTAATAGCGACAATATAATAGGAACGCGTTTTCTCATGGTTGGGGAGACGAACTCAGGAGAAAAACATTTTAAAGGAAGGGAAAGTTTACATTTCGGTGATTGTTAGGGGAAATGCGGTCTTCAAACAAATAGTTCTATCTTAGTTAACGAGAAATGTCACTTATGCCCTCCACCCGCCGCCAATTCATCCAATCCTCGTTAATCGCTGCCGCGTCAGCCATGCTGCCGCTTAACCTGCTCGCAGCAAAACAAAAAC
>JAICXZ010000292.1 GCA_025934475.1 Mucilaginibacter sp.
AATTTCTCGCTGCTGCGGTCCTTTGGTTTGGGTGGATATTCAATGGCAACACAGTACAGGTAAACGCCAAGTACCAGGATCAGAACAAAGAACCCCAGGCAGACGTACAAAATGCCTCTCACCAGTTTCTGCCAAAATGTTCTTTTCTTAGGCATTTCTAATCTTAGCTACAATGTCGTCATTCCCCAATAAAGCGCAGCAGGTAACAATGGCGCTCATGGAGGCGCCCAAAATACCGTGCAAATTAAGGTTTTGACCAGTTAAAAACAGGTTGGGCAATTTGGTGCGGGGCGAGATAAAGGTCTTTAAGGTATGCTTGTAATCTTTAACTATTCCGTACAGCGATCCATCATCATTCCCGATATAATCCCGGTAGGAGAGCGGCGTGGCCGTATAATAGGTTTTTATACAATCCCTTAACCCCGGAAACTTTCTTTCAACCGCATCGAGTAAGACTTCGGCTTTACGCTTTTTAAATTCGTTATAAGTTTCCCCGCGGTCGTGTTCGTTTGTCGTTGTGTTGAAGGTGTCTTTCCATACTTCCACCTCCGAATAATGCATATAGGCAAGGATAGTTAAACCCTCGGCATATTCTTCCGACCGGGAGGATGGGGCGCAAAATATCGCGTAACCCAAGGGCCAGTTTTCTTCGGTGTGGTTAGCCGCTGTCCAAACATCTTGTTCGGTTACGCAGTAATAATTGTGTTTAAAGTACTTAAAGCTTTCTTTCTTGAAAACGACATTGATGGTAAAAGCCGACACCGAATTCTCGAGACTTTTCAACCTGTTACGATAGGCATTCTTGATCAGCGGCGTGTCCGTTATCTCGAAGGTTTTGACGGGATGCATGTTTGATATAAAATATTTTGCATACATCCTGCTGCCATCTTGTAGCTCGACATAACCGGCCAAGCCGTCTTCTTCGGCAATTTTCTTCACCTCGCAGTTGCGGATTATCTTTCCCCCGTTTTCCTTGATGCTATGTGCCAGCAATTTCGCTATCTGCGACCCGCCATCAATACATTTCCACGAACTCTCGATATAGCTGTTTAAAATAAGCGCATGAACGTAAAGCGGCGTCTTGTCGGGCTGACCAGCATACAACGCATTGTTGGCCGCCAGCACCACACGTAATTTTTCATTGGTAGTTATGGAATCGATATAGGCTTTGGTGTCAAATTCCAGCACATCAGATTTCTCATTCATATTACTTGACGACCGCAAGTTATACAACGGAAATTTGCTGCAAATCTCTTTCATTTTGTCGCAGTAGGTACGTAAGGCTTTTTCTTCGTCTGGAAAATGAACAAGTAATTTGTCAATAAAGTTTTCGTAACCCTGCGCCATGTTGTATTCGTTGTCGTCGCCCTCGATCAATATTTTGTCAAAGGCATCCACATCCTGCAGTTGCAGTTTGAGCTTATCCATAATGCCCAGGTATTTGAATATCTGGTACAGATTCTGCCCCTTTGCCAGCCCGCCAAGGTAATGCACACCCGAATCGAAGATAACCTTGTCCCGCGCGTAGGTTTGGAGGGAGCCGCCAATCTGCTTGTTTTTTTCAACGACGCAAACTTTGAAGCCTTCTTTGCCCAAAATATCAGCACAAACTAACCCGCCCATGCCGCTACCGATTATCAATACATCAAAATTCTCCATTGTTAATTTAGCGCCCTATGTTGTATTGCAAAAACCACATCCGAACTAAATCTTGGCTGATCCACTGTTGCATAATTCATATTGAAAGTAGTCGCCGTTTCTGCAATCAATTCCTTGTTAAAATTCAATGGTACACTTTTATTCTTTGTCCCCATAATAATCACCCCGCCGGGATTCAGGCTGCTTATGCATTTTTCCATGAGCGCCTTTTGGTCCGCAGGTTGCATGCTGTGTATCACACCGGATATAATAATAGCATCGTATGAGTCGAAAGTGTACGCCAATGCATCTGCAACAATAAAATGCATCTTGTCATCCCTGCTAAAGCAATTGCTCGCTGTTTCTATTTTATCTTCATCGCTATCAATAGCTGTAAATTCGCGGTCCGCCGAAGCAAAGTGCATCAGGTAAGTGATAAAACCGGTTCCACAACCAATATGCAGCATTTTGCCTTTTCGGGGCAGCATCTTGTGAATAGATGAATAATCTTTTTCTAGTCTCAGTTTTATCCTCAAATACCATTCAAACAGAGGCCCTTTGTAAAGATAATTGTATAGCAGTTGTTCTCTATAATACTTCGGTTGTTCAGTCTCAATACTGAACTTCTTAAACTCTTCCTTAAAATAGCGGCCTATCAGTTTGGCTTTTTGCGCGTAGTCGGCGCCAAATTGCACGTCGCTTTGTTTTATTCTCGGCAGGAATTTGAGCGATATGGTGCCATCCTTCAGCAAAAAGTCGCCTTTGGTCATGGTATAGCCTGTGCCATGGATCAGTATCGGTAAAATATCGATGTTAAGCGCCTCTGCCAGGTAAAAGGCCCCTTTGTGAAATCTTTTAATATCCCCATCAACGCTTCGGGTGCCTTCCGGGAATATCACGATGGAGTAACCGTGTTTCACCCTGTCCGCTAAAAACTCAATGCCGTTTTCCGCACCTTTTGCTACCGGGTAAAAATCGGCCATACGCGCCACGGCGCCAAATACCGGCGAGTTCCAGACCCAGTCGTTTGTTATGAAAACCAATTTGGGGTGCAGCATCAGTGTCGACAGGATATCGAGAAACGACTGGTGATTACAGATAATAACAGCCGGTTCCGAAAACTTTGCGTTTTGCTTATCGATGATCTTCTTCTTCACATTGAACATGATATAGATCATGGAGCCGGCAAACTTAGAAAGGATAAAATGGTAAACGAGTTTGGTCCTTTCTTTACCAAATGGACTCAGCTTAAATAACAGGCCCAATACCGTCAAAATAATACAGCCCGTAACAAAATAGCTGAACGCGAATATGCTCTTAAAGAAGCCGAAGAACGTCCATGGGAATCGCTTCTTGTTCGTCCTGTTCCTGACCAGGATGTTGAACAGGAACGGGATTAGTATCTGCGACATAATCACCACGCAGGAAATACCGATTATCGAAATAAACGCGATTGATTTTAAAGCCGGGTGCTTGGCAAATATCAATACGCCCAAACCCGTTACAGTGGTGATGGCCGATAGAAATATCGAGGTTTTGTAGGATGACAGCACCTTTTTGCCGGTTTTATACTCTTGCAAGAGGCCATCCATGATATAAAGACTGTAGTCATCACCCAGACCGAAGATGAGTGCCGAAATGATAATATTGACGATGTTAAAACCAATGCCGAATATCCCCATTAATCCGATGATCCATACCCATGATATAAACATCGGGATAAACGAAACAAAGGTAAGTTCGATTCGGCCATAGGTAAGCCATAGAGTAATAAGCACCAGTAGCGATGTCATTACCGCTATCTGAGTAAAATCGGAGTTGATTACGCCTACCAGTTTATTCGCCAGGTATTGCTTATCAACAACCGTTACCTGGCTATCATCTTTAAAGGCATCGTAAACAGCCGGTTTATTTTGTGGCGTAGTTTGTACCAGGGTAACAACGGTGGAGTGGTCGGGCTTTTCGGTGATGAAGTCGTCAAGGAATGTTTTCCTTAGCTCGGCCATATCGCTCTGATCGGTCACGGCATAGGTTTTATTCAGCAGAGCTTTGAACTTATCAAAGGCTTGCGGCCTGAAACCTAGTGCTTGTCCTTGTTGCTCAAGCGTCGCAAATAGTTTCTGCTTTTTTTCGGGCGTCCAATAGTTGTTCCATCGTGCAATTCTTGCTTTTTGCAATGAGTCGGAGATGATGACAGATGAGACTCCCGAATATTTAATTACAATATTCTTATCCTTCAGATCGTCGATTTTCCGGGCGAGCTTCTCGTTGTTTATCAGCGCCTGATCAAATGTTTTCCCTTCGGTGACCAGGTACACAGATTGAAGCGAGTATTTATTGATCGTCTTCAGCTTAGCTTCGGCCACTTTTAACTTGGGCGACAGATAATTCATGCCCGATATATCGGATTCAAAAGTGACCCAATTGGCTGTGTAGTAAAACACCACGGTCAACACCATGATACCGGCAATAATGAATTTGTTGTATTCCGGATTGTAGGAAGCCATTTTATCGATCCACGAAAAGTGAATTATCTTGTGATGCTTTTCTTCTTTCCTCGTTGTGACAAATTGTGGCAGGAATACCAGCGAACAAAATGAGGCCCCGATCAAACTAAAGCCGGCAAATAAGCCCAGATCCTTCAGCATTTCAGATTGCACAAACTCGAGGCAAAAGAAACCGCCAATCGTAGTAAAACTTCCGATAGTTAACGGCTGGGTCAAATCCTTGATTACCTGTTCGATACTCTTGGTATGTCGGTAATGATTAAAAACGTGCAGCGAATAATTAACGGCAATACCTAACACAACCGAACCAGTGCCCAACGCTATAACTGATATGGTGCCCTTAATAAAGTAAATGGCCGCTAACGAAAACAAGCCGCCAAATAAAACCGGGATGAGAATGATAATCGGCGCTCTTTTTTTGCGGAAGTAAAGGCCCAAAAATAAGACCAGTACAATAACGGTAATACCCAGCGTAACGCTTGTATCCTGGCGCAACTGCAGGGCGTTACTCGCAAACCCGGCAGCAGCTCCAAAGTACGAGGCATTGATGCTTTTAAACTCATGGCCCAGATCATTAAAAATGTCATCGAGACCATTCAGGAAAATAACGTTTTTGCCTGTTTGGTTAGGAGGGTAGGTTGGGGTGATGAACAGCAATAGATTCTTATGATCCCGTGTAACCACATAATCATCATACAGCTCAAAATTCTTATCGTATTGCAGTTGCTGAAGCTTCTTTAGCGCTATGAACGTTATCCCGGTCGGGTCATTGCTGATGACCTTTTTTAGTGCGATTCCCGCAGGGGAGGTGAGCGTCCTTAAGTCAGACTGCAACGTTTTGCCAACTTGCTGTGGCGTGATTAAGGTATCAATGGCCGAATAATCGTTGTCATTCAGATAAATGGGCAAATGATCACCGATAGTTCCAAACAGCTGCAAAGCCAGGTCGTCATCAACCTTAAAATTTACCTTTTTTATGTATGGTCCAAGCTTGCTTTGAACCGTCTCGCCAAATTTGTCGGCAAAGGCAACAAGACTGTCTGGTTGTGCGGTGGTCGAATCCTTTAGAGACACCATGATCACCAGTTTGTCGACGAACTTTGAGTTTTGGAAAATCTCGTTAAGCTTATCAGTGGTCTTATC
>JAICXZ010000023.1 GCA_025934475.1 Mucilaginibacter sp.
CCTGCATCAACTTTGTGAACCTTACTGTTGCGCGCTCACTAAAGAGAGCCAAAGAGATAGGCATCCGCAAAGTAGTTGGTGGTCAGCGTAATCAACTGATCTTGCAATTTTTGGGCGAATCATTCATCCTAAGCTTTATCGCATTTGCTTTGTCCGTAGCTCTTGTCATACTCGTGTTGCCTTTCTTCAATACGCTTGCGAATAAGGCTCTTGCGTTCTCATACCTGATGAGTTTTAAATTGGTTGCTGGTTATATAGGTATTTTCTTATTAACAGGCTTACTGGCCGGTTTTTACCCTGCACTGGTGCTATCGGGCTTCAACCCGGTTCAGTCGTTATACAATCGCAATCAATATGCAGGTAAAAATTACCTGTCTAAGGGATTGGTGATCCTGCAGTTTACGCTGGCGACTTTCCTTATTATATCTACCATCACCATTTACTCCCAGTTTAGCTACCTGATGAATTTTGATTTAGGTTATAATGACAAGGACGTGGTATCGATAAATACGTTCGGAATAGACAAAAACAAGCTTCCGACATTTAAAGCCGAATTGTCAAAAGATCCCAACATTCTTGGAGTTACTGCCGATCAGGGCGGACGCTGGGGTACGATGGCACATATCAATGGCGACCACCAGCAAATGTTCGACATGAAACATATCGACGAAGATTATTTGCCATTGTTCCAGGTGCAGGTAGTGAAAGGTCGTAATTTTTCAAAAGCTATGACATCCGACACCGGGAATGCCGTGTTGGTAAACGAAGAGTTCGTCAAACAGGCCGGCTGGAAAAACCCGGTAGGTGAAGTGGTTGACTTCTTTTACAATAAGAAAAAATACAATGTGGTTGGGGTTGTCAAGGACTATCATTTCCTGTCGCTCACAGAAAAAATGTCGCCTATATTGTATACCATGAACCCGCAAATTGGATGGGGTAATATATTCGTTAAGATCAGCGATAAAAACAAATCGGAATCGCTGGATCGGATTCAGAAGGAATTCAAAGCCGATTTTCCGACCATGCCTTACCAATATAAATTTAAAGAAGCCGAAGTTGCCGAGCAATATGATAAAGAAGCGAAATGGAAACAGATCGTAAGCTTTGGCGCCATCCTAACAATATTCATTTCGTGTATTGGTTTATTTGGGCTGGCAACATTATCTGCCGAACGCCGCAGGAAGGAAATAGGCATCCGTAAAGTATTGGGCGCAAGTGTTGAAGGTATAGTCAGGAAACTATCTACAGACTTTGCGGTGCTGGTTTTGATTTCAGCAATAATATCCGTGCCGGCGGCTTGGTGGGCGATGCATAAGTGGCTCGAAAATTATCCGTACCGGATTGATATCAATGTCTGGATATTCATGCTTGCAGCGGTATTTGTATTGCTGATTGCGCTGGTAACAGTAAGCTTTCAGACGATTAAAGCGGCAATTGCCAACCCGGTGAATAGCCTGAGATCGGAGTAGCAGTGGCAGTTGCAGTAGCAGTCGGTTACCAATGAACTAATGAACAATTGAACCAATGAACTACCATGATTAGAAACTTCATCAAAACAGCCATCCGTACTTTGAGGAAAAACATCGGGTTTACGGCTATCAATGTGCTCGGGCTTTCGGTGGGCTTAGCTACATGTTTGCTCATCGTATTTTACGTGGTGGATGAATTAAGCTACGACAAATACAATACCAAGGCGGATAGGATATATCGTGTTACAGTAAAAGCCATGCTGAACGGGCATGGGGGCGAATATGCTACTACCGAGGGGCCGCTCGAGGCTGCTTTAAAAGATAATTTCCCCGAAATTGACAAAGTAACTCGTCTAATAGATAATAATGGTATCGCGGTCTCAGCGTCGAAATTCAGCATCCGTAAAGGCAACAGTAATATCCAGGAGAAGAAAGTAGTTTACACCGAGTCGAGCCTCTTTGATGTGTTTACATTGCCTATGGTTGCCGGCGAACCTAAAACCTCACTCGACCAGCCTCATACTGCTGTTGTTACTGAAAGTACTGCTCAAAAGTATTTCGGCAAAACGGATGTGGTGGGGCAGGTGCTGACTATAAATGATACCAGCCTTTACCGCATTACTGGTGTAATAAAAAATATTTCTTTGCAATCGCACTTCAATTACGATTTCTTCCTGTCGTTCTCGACCTTGCCCGAAAGTCATTGGAAAGGCTGGGGCTATAGTGGCGTGCACAATTATCTACTGCTAAGACCGGGCGCAAATATCAAAAGCCTGGAATCGCGTATTGCACAGCTCGAGATCGAAAATTCGCCCGTGCAAGCGGGAGTTTGGACAACCGGCGGCAACTATCTCAAAACCGAGTTGACCCCTTTGCTTAATATTCACTTGAAATCAAATGCAGAACTTGAGCTAGATAAGGGTGGCAGCATGCAATACGTTTATATCTTCTCTTTTATAGCAGTGATCATACTGCTGATTGCCTGTGTCAATTTCATGAACCTGTCGACGGCACGTTCGGCCAACAGGGCAAAAGAAGTAGGGGTGAGGAAGGTTCTGGGTTCAGCTCGTAAATACCTGGTAGCGCAATTTTTGACCGAATCAATATTGGTCACGTTGCTATCGACCATCATTGCAATAATGCTGGCAATTCTGCTACTGCCATTATTCAACCAGATTTCGGGGAAGCAACTAGGTTTTACTATTCAATCATTAACCTGGCTTGTACCGTCACTAATCGCTATTGTAGTTGTGGTTGGATTTTTAGCTGGTTCCTACCCGGCGTTATACCTTTCAGGTTTTCAACCTATACAGGTATTGAAAGGAAAACTGGCCTTTGGTTTTAAAAGCAGCTTATTGAGAAGTTCGCTTGTTGTATTCCAATTTGGCATTTCTATAATGCTCATTATCTGTACGCTCGTGATTTATAACCAGCTAAACTATATCCATAATAAGAATCTTGGTTTTGACCGAAGCCAGGTTCTGGTGGTTAAAAATACCAATATACTGGGTAAGCAGGCCGGGGTATTGAAACAGGAAATAAAACAGTTGCCTGGCGTAGCGAATGCCACTATGTCTTTATATCAGCCTACGGGTGACGACCGTCTGAAAACAGGTTTGTTCCCTGATCGCGAAATTGATGTCAAGAAAGACATCCTGAGCGAATTCTGGTCGGTTGATGATGATTATATCAACACCATGGGCCTGCAATTGGTATCGGGGCGTAATTTCTCAAAACAAATGGCCTCTGACACTGCAGCCGTCATCGTGAACGAAGCATTTGCTCAAAAATTTGGACAGAAGGATCCGCTGGGTAAATTTATTTACCGCGACTCCTATGGCGTGCAGCAATTCCACATTGTGGGCGTTGTCAAAAACTTTCATTTTGAATCGCTTCGGGACAAAATATCTCCGCTGGTGCTGGTTTATGCACAGGATAATGGCGCCATCAGCGTAAAGGTAAAAACGGCTGACCTTTCGGGGCTGATGTCGCAGATCGAAGATAAATGGAAGCGGTTCTCGCCAAATCAACAGTTTAGCTACACGTTTATGGACCAGGATTTTGATGCCACATATCGCTCGGAGAACCGGCTTGGTACGCTATTTATATCATTCAGCACATTGGCGATTCTTATTGCTTGCCTTGGACTTTTTGGTTTGGCTGCCTATGCAGCAGAACAGCGCACAAAAGAAATCGGTATTCGCAAAGTGCTGGGGGCAAGTGTGTCTGGCATTGTTGGTATGCTATCGATAGACTTTATCAAATTAGTGGTGGTATCTATTCTCGTCGCATCGCCGCTCGCCTGGTATTTCATGAATAAATGGTTGCAGGATTTTGCCTATCGTACAGCGTTTCACTGGTGGATATTGGGCATAGCCGGGGCTGTTGCTATACTGATTGCATTTGCGACAATCAGTTTTCAGTCGGTCAAAGCTGCGCTGGCGAATCCGGTGAAGAGTCTTCGCTCGGAATAGAGATTAAAGACCAGCGATGGTGCAAAATAAATTGACAAAGCTTGCAACCTGCTTTGAATAAGCAGCGTCTGATAAATTAAAAACTAACCGGCTTATGATCAGGAATTACATTAAAACCGCATTTCGTAACCTTTTGAAGAATAAAGGCTTTACCGCAATTAATGTGCTTGGTCTGGCGCTAGGTCTTGCAACCTGCCTGCTCATTGTTTTTTATGTATTCGACGAGCTTGGGTACGACAAGTACAATTTAAATGCTGATAGGATATATCGCATCAACACGGATATTAAATTCGGCGGTAATGAAAGTTCGTCGGCTGATGCTCCCGCCCCGACCGCAGCAACATTGAAAGCTGATTTTCCCGAGATTGAACAAGCAACAAGATTCAGGGTACAGGGCGGCAACCAGGTTAAAAAAGGTACCCAGAGCATCCAGGAAAACGCGATGGTGTATGCCGACCCAACCATATTCGATGTCTTCACATTGCCAATGATCAATGGCGACCCTAAAACGGCGTTGAAAGATCCGCATTCTGTAGTGATCAGTCAAAAAATGGCCGAAAAATACTTTAATACTATCAATGCTGTTGGTAAAGTGTTAACCTTTAATGACACTTCGCTTTATAAAGTAACCGGTGTGATTAAAAATATTCCTTCGCAATCGCACTTTCATTTCGATTTTTTTATCTCGATGCCGTCATTGGCCGAAAGCAGGGAAAATGCTTGGTTCAACAGTAATTTCAAGACCTATTTATTGTTAAGACCCGGTGCCGATATCAATGGATTGAAAGCCAAATTGCCTGAGTTTATGCGTAAACACGCGGGCCCTCAGTTACTCGATGTCTTGCATTTGACTTTTGATAAGTTTGAACAAAGCGGCAACTATTATAAGTTCAGCATTACACCATTGGCCAAAATACACCTGCAATCGAACATACGGGATGAATTTGAAGCCAATGGCAGCCTTCAAATGGTATATATACTTTCTGCCATAGCGGGGTTGATATTGTTGATTGCCTGTGTCAATTTTATGAATCTTTCTACAGCGCGTTCTGCAAACAGGGCCAAAGAAGTTGGGGTTCGCAAAGTATTAGGTTCGGCCCGCAAATACCTTATCGCGCAATTTCTTATTGAATCCATCATGGTAACCCTGGTCGGGGCGATTATAGCCGTATTTGCTGCATGGGCTCTTCTCGGTTTATTTAATAACCTTTCAGGCAAAGAACTGGCCATCACCCCGCAAATACTTTTATGGTTATTACCCTCATTATTAGTATTCATTATTGTTATTGGTTGCCTGGCCGGTTCGTATCCCGCATTATATCTTTCAAGCTTTCAGCCCATCCAGGTACTTAAAGGAAAGCTGGCCGCCGGATTCAAAGGAAGCGTATTGCGCAATGTATTGGTGGTAGGGCAGTTTGCTATTTCAATAGGCCTTATTATCGGTACCCTGGTAATCTATAATCAGCTCAAATATATTCAAACTAAGGACGTTGGATTTAATCGCGAACAAGTACTTACGGTATGGGATACATGGACACTTGGCGATAAAACCAAAACATTTAAACAAGAGATCAGCCAGCTGGCAGGTGTGCAATCCGCCACCATGACGGGTTACCTGCCCACTTCCGGTGTAAATAACAACTCTTCGCTTTCTAAGGACCCGGTGATGGATCAGAAACGCGCCATATTAAGTTCGATATGGTTTGTGGATCAGGATTATATTCCTACGCTCGGCATGAAAATGGTCGCTGGTAGAAATTTTTCCCGCCAGATGAGTACTGATTCCACAGCGATCATCATCAATGAATCGGCCGCAAAATTATTGGCTTTTCCCGATCCATTAAACAAACTGTTATACCTTCCACAGGACAATATGGCTAAAGTGATGAAGCCTTATCACATTGTGGGTGTTGTAAAGGATTTCAACTTCAAATCGTTGCGTGAAAACGTAACACCGGTGATTCTTTTTAATGATAATAACACCGGCGCAATATCCATTCGGATGAAGTCGGCCGACCTTGAAGCTTTGGTTTACCAGGTAAAAGACAAATGGACAAAATTTGCACCAAATCAGGCCTTTAATTATTCGTTTATGGACGGTGATTTCGACAAACTCTATCGTACGGAGCAACGTACAGGCCAAATAGCGGTATCATTTACATCACTGGCTATCATTATTGCCTGCTTGGGCTTGTTTGGCCTGGCTGCATATGCTGCCGAACAGCGTACCAAAGAGATTGGCATACGTAAAGTATTGGGCGCCAGTATTTCAAATATAATAGGTATGCTTTCTAAAGATTTTATAAAGCTGGTAATGTTAGCCATTTTGGTTGCCGTTCCAATTGCGTGGTATTTTATGCATAAATGGCTGCAGGGATTTGCTTACCACCGGGATATACAATGGTGGATAGTTGCTGCAGCCGGTGCAGGCGCAATACTGATAGCGTTTATAACTATCAGTTTCCAATCCATTAAAGCAGCTTTGACGAATCCTGTTAAGAGTCTTAGGAGCGAATAACTAGTTAACCAGTTAACTAGTCAACAAATCAACGAACCAATGAACTAACAAACTAAACCATGATCAGAAACTACTTTAAAACTGCCTGGCGTAATATCTTAAGAAACAAATTTTACGCGCTCATCAATATCATCGGCCTTACTGTTGGCCTGACATTCGGCTTACTCATACTCCTTTGGGTGAACGATGAGTTCAGCTTTGACACCTTCAACAGCAAGGCCGATAGGATATACGAGATTAATGCGCAAATTGGAACGGGTACGAGCAGACAAACCTGGTCGGGTTTGCCCGGGCCAACGGGCATGCATGCTGCGAAAGATATTCCGGAAGTAGAGAGTTGCGTTCGTGTCGGACGGAATGACAATTATTCGGTCTATCGGTATAAAGACAAATTGCTCTCTGCCGGGAATTACGGTGCGTTCATGGTAGATACTTCGTTGTTCAAAGTATTTGATTATAAAGTGCTGAAAGGCAATCCCAATAATCCGTTTACTGATTTGCATTCCATCGTTATCACCGAAAGTACCGCTAAACGCTTTTTCGGTGACGAGGATCCCATTGGTAAAGTTTTGCAGGGCAACAGCAAGGACAACTATACCGTGTCGGGTGTATTAGCCGACTTTCCCGAAAACTCCAGTTTCAAAGCAGATATACTTTTCTCTTTCGAACTGGCTAAAAAGAACTATCACAACGGTTTTTGGAAAAGCCTGGAGCAGGATTGGGGCGATTACTTCTATCAAACCTTTGTGCTCTTAAAGCCTGGTGCATCAGCCACGGCGGTTGCCAATAAACTAACAGCTATTCATCTCGCCAATCAAAAAGAAGCCGCCCAAGCCAAGCTGCAATATGTGGCGCAACCACTGCTGCATTTACATCTTTATAATACCGACGGGACGCCTTCCGGACTACAAACCGTCAGGATATTCCTCATTGTGGCATTTTTGATACTGATCATCGGGTGTATAAACTATGTCAATCTATCCACAGCGCGTGCTATGCTGCGCTCCAAGGAGGTAAGTGTGCGTAAGATCATCGGCGCCGAAAGGAGACAACTGTTTGCTCAGTTCATTATCGAAACAACCTTGTTCTTTGTGATTGCGGTAGTGCTTTCCTTAACAGCGGTGAAATTGCTGATGCCTGTTTATAACACGATTTCAGGTAAGGAAATGCAATTTAATTTGTTTGATGCTAATGTTTGGAAAGTTATCGGCCTTACGATTATCGGATCGCTTGCCGCATCGAGTGTATACCCTGCACTACTACTATCGTCGTTTAAACCGATAAACGCATTAAAAGGAAAATTGTCATTGGGAGTAGGGAACGTAGTTTTCCGGAAGGGATTAGTGGTTACTCAATTTATGTTTTCCATTGTATTGATCATTGGTACATTGATCATCAGGCAGCAACTGAAATACATCATGGAAAAAGATTTGGGATATGATAAATCGTACGTTTTTGGTGTGGGTATGGGGGGTATTTATGGTCATTATGATGCTGTACGAGCTGAGTTGATGGGTCAGCCGGGCGTGGTTGATGTTACACGGGCCGGTGACAATATAGTTAATATCGACAATGATACCGGCGACACGGATTGGGATGGCAAGGAAAGCAAACGGAGTTTCCTAATACATCCACTAAATATCGACGAGACCTATATCAATTTTTTCAAACTAAGGATCGTAGCGGGACGGGCATTTAGAGCAGGTAAGGCCGATTCAACCAGTTATATTCTGAATGAAACAGCTGTGAGGGAGGCTGGCATTAAAGATCCGGTTGGAAAAAGGTTTAAGCTCCATGATACCTGGGGTACGATTATAGGCGTGGCAAAAGATTTCCATTTCGCATCTCTGAAACAAAAGATAGAGCCTGCTATCCTTTGTGATGCTCCGGAAAATTGTGATGCGATATTCATTCGCACTACTGGCAAAGACGCGCAAAGAGCCATCAATGCAGCAGAACGTGTGTATAAGGCTTATAATCCAGTGGTTCCATACAGCTACGATTTCCTGGATGCCGACTATGACGCACTTTACAAATCAGACCAGCGTTCGGGTACGTTATTCAGCATTTTCGCGGGCATTGCCATATTTATTTCCTGCCTCGGGTTGCTTGGCCTGGCTACATACACCGCCCAGGTAAAAGTGAAAGAGATAAGTATCCGGAAAGTGCTCGGGGCAAGTGTGGCCAACATCACAGCCATGTTATCAACCAATTTCCTGAAGCTGGTAGGTCTGTCGATAATTATAGCAACGCCAATAGCCTGGTATGCCATGCATAAATGGCTGCAGGACTATGCTTACCCGGTTAAAATACACTGGTGGATATTTGCACTGGCGGGCTTGTCAGCTATCATCATTGCATTTGTAACCATTAGTTTCCAGGCGATAAAGGCTGCGCTGGCAAACCCGGTGAAAAGCTTGCGTTCGGAGTGAGCTACGGCTTTCGAAGAAAGCTTGCGATCGGAGTGATTAGAGATTGGAAATTAGGACAAGACAGACTAATCTCTATTCTTTAGTCTCTAATCTCTAATCGCTACCCCAACTGTATCATAATCGTACATTCCGCTGTTACGCAAGCGGACACTTATTGCGCGCTTTTATTTTTAATAGTTTGTTTATTAGGCTATTAAGTCTTTGGTATTTATTTTCGGTATAATGGACAAACCATCATATCATGATAAAGAATTATCTCAAAGTTGCCTGGCGGAATCTTTTCCGTAATAAGTTTTTCTCTATTATTAATATTTCTGGCCTTGCTCTGGGGATGGCTTGTAGTATCCTGATCATATTATGGGTACAGAATGAACTGAACATGGATGGGTTCCATCAAAATGGGAAGAATATCTATGCGGTAATCGAACGACAGTACTATGATAATAAAGTAACCGGGCAATATAACGTGCCGGGTGTGCTGGCTAATGAAATGAAGAAGGTATTTCCAGAAGTGAGGTACGCAACCGGGATGGATCAGGGCGATGAAAACACTTTCCAGGTCGGCGAAAAGATATTAAAAATAAAAGGCGTTGCGGCTGATAGCGATTTCTTCAAAATATTCAGCTATAAAATACTGGAAGGGAAGCCGCAAAATGCTTTAAATAATCCTTCGAGTATTGCCATATCCAAAAAAATGGCTGAGGACTTTTTTGGGAGCCCTGCAGCAGCAATAGGCAAATCGATCAGGTACGAGAATAAGCAGAACTTTAATATTACGGCTGTTTTTGATAATGTACCTAACAATTCATCAGCAAAGTTCGATTATGTGCTCAATTGGTTCCAATACCTCAAAGAAAATGACTGGGCCAAGCAATGGGGCAACAATGGGCCGGTGGCTTATGTGCTGCTGCGGCCGGATGCTGATCCTAAAGCATTTGATAAAAAGATTGCGCATTTTATGGATGCCTACAATAAGGAGCAGACTGCTGCTTTCAGAGAACAATTAGGCATACAAAAGTTTACAGACGTATACCTTCATGCTGATCTCACGGATGGTAGAGTATCCGGCGGCCGAATAGAGTATGTAAGGCTATTTAGTGTGGTGGCGGTCTTTATCCTGCTGATCGCTTGTATCAATTTCATGAATCTGACCACGGCACGATCAGTTAAACGGTCCCGCGAGATTGGCATCCGGAAAGTGGTAGGTGCAGTAAGGCCGGTACTGATACGTCAGTTTATCGGCGAAGCGATATTATTAACCTTCCTGGCTGTTGCAATTGCTACCATATTGGTTCTGGTGCTGTTGCCGGTATTTAACCAGATCACGGAAAAACAGATTGCGTACCCTTTTGCCGATATTAGCTTCTGGGCATGGTTGATATTGCTTACCGTAATTACGGGCGCGATTGCAGGTAGTTATCCGGCATTGTTCTTATCGTCATTTAACCCGGTCGTGGTACTCAAAGGGACCTTGAAATTGAGCACAGGATCGGCATGGTTCCGTAAAGGGTTAGTGGTGTTTCAGTTTGCTATGTCCGTGTTTCTTATTATCGGCACCATTGTAATCTCGAAACAGGTAAACTATATCCAGACCAAGGACCTGGGATACAATCGCGAGAACTTGCTGTATGTACCAATTGAAGGCGACTTACCAGCCAAGTATGAAGCATTTAAGAATGAAGCGCTCAATATGCCCGGCATTAAAGAAGTAACGCGTTCTACAAATTCGCCTACAAATTTCGGCAGCAGTACCATTGGTGTTAATTGGGACAATAAAGATCCTAATCTCAACGTGATGTTTACCCAAATTGGCGTAGGTTACGATTTTACCAAAACGCTGGGGCTTAAATTAGCTCAAGGCCGTGATTTTTCGCCGGCCTATGGCACAGATACTATCAATTACCTTATCAATGAAACGGCATTGTCGCGGTTGAATTATAAGGACCCGATCGGAAGAAACTTTACGATGTGGGGCAGGAAAGGAAAGATAGTTGGCATCCTCAAAGACTTCCACTTCAAATCGCTTCATGAGCCTATTTATCCGCTAATAGTAAGGTTGCGCGAGAAAGAAGATTACGGAAGTATTCTTATTCGTACTAAAGCTGGTCAAACCAAGGAGGCAATTGCATCAATAGAAAAACTTTGTAAGGAACTGAATCCGAAGTTTACCGTGAGTTATCAATTCTCGGACCTGGAATACAAAAAATTATATCAAAATGAGCAGGTGGTTTCCAAGCTATCGGACGCATTTTCCGGCCTGGCCATATTTATATCCTGTCTCGGTTTGCTCGGGCTGGCTATGTTTACAGCTGAACAGCGCACCAGAGAAATAGGTATCCGCAAAGTGCTTGGGGCAAGCGTCGGCTCACTTTTTACATTGCTGTCAAAGGAGTTTATTATACTGGTGTTAATCGCGCTGATTGCCGCATCGCCATTTGCATGGTGGTTCATGGATAAATGGTTGACGACCCAATATCATTATCATATGGAAACAGCCTGGTGGTGGATATTCCTGCTGGCGGGCGTGGTAGCTATCGTGATCACGCTGATAACGGTTAGCTTCCAGTCGGCCAAAGTAGCGTTGACAAATCCGATTAAGAGCCTTAGATCAGAGTAGCAGTAGCAGTTGCAGTCAAAATTTAGGATTTAGAGTTTAGTATTTAGAATTTAACCAACCATGATAAAGAACTATCTCAAAGTAGCCTGGCGCAACTTGTGGAAGAACAAGGTGTTTTCCGCCATCAATATTATTGGACTGGCTGTTGGTATGGCAGCCTGCATCGTGATCATGCTTTTTGTGCATTACGAAAAGAGCTTCGATAATTTTCAGCCGGATCATATCTATCGCCTCAATGAGGTGCAAACCATAGGCAGCCAGGGGGCCACACAGAAGGTAGCTTTATCTATGTTCCCGATGGGGCCAACGATGCACCAGGAATTTCCTGAGATCAAAAGCTTTACCCGTGTCCATTGGACAGACAAGTACCAAATGACTCAGAAGGAGAAGAAAATATTCCTTACCCAGTCATATTTTGTGGATTCTGCATTCCTGAAAATATTCAACTTCCCGGTGATCAAAGGCGATAAGCTAACCGGGTTGCTTAAGCCACACTCCGCGATGCTTACCGAAGAAACAGCGAAGAAACTCTTTGGTGATGAAGACCCGATAGGAAAAACTATCACTCACTATAGCAACGATACCACCAGCTTTGTTGTTACGGGTATTTTGGCCAATGTGCCCAAAAACTCACAGTTGCAATTTGATGCATTGTTTTCTTTCAACACGGTTTATCGCCCGGATGATATGAAAAATTGGGGAGGCAACTGGCTGGATACCTATTTTGTTCTGGCGCCGGGAACTAACCAGGCGGCAATGGAAGCCAAATTCCCCGCATATCTGAAGCGACACCTGCAGGGCGATAATTGGAAATTCTACCAATTGTTCTTGCTCCCATATAAGGATGTGCACGCCGGGTCTGCCGATATCGGGCTTGACTACGTCAATTTCCAAAAGTTTGATAAAAAGACCACTAATCTTTTTGCAGTTATAGCGCTGATTGTGCTGGTGATAGCCTGCGTCAATTTCATTAATCTTTCTACTGCAAAGTCGGTGGAAAGGGCAAGAGAAGTCGGTATACGTAAATCGATAGGTGCATATCGGTTCCAGCTGGCTGTACAGTTTTTGAGCGAAACAGTAATGTTATCGCTTATTTCGCTGGTGTTGGCAATCGCCCTGGTGGAATTGTCATTGCCCTACATCAACAGCCTGAGTGAAAGAGACATTGCTCTTAACGTATACAACAATTTTGATGTGATAGCCGCTGTTTTCGGCG
>JAICXZ010000240.1 GCA_025934475.1 Mucilaginibacter sp.
AGCATGAAATTATCTCAATTTAAATTTAACCTCCCCGAGTCGCTTATTGCGCATACACCGTCCAACGAACGCGATGAGTCGCGCCTAATGGTACTGCACAAAGATTCGGGAAAAATTGAGCATAAAGTATTCAAAGATATCCTGGATTACTTTGACGATAAGGATGTTATGATCCTTAACAACACAAAAGTGTTTCCTGCCCGCATGTACGGCAACAAGGAAAAAACTGGCGCCACTATCGAAGTGTTCCTGCTTCGCGAGCTAAACAAAGAGCTTCGTTTGTGGGATGTGCTGGTTGATCCAGCCCGTAAAATTCGCGTGGGCAACAAGCTTTATTTTGGCGATGACGATCTGCTGATTGCCGAAGTTGTTGACAACACCACATCGCGCGGCCGTACTATCCGTTTCCTTTTTGACGGTACCGACGAGGAATTTAGAAGAAATGTGGAAATACTGGGCGAAACACCGCTTCCAAAATATATCAAACGTAAAGCTACCGCCGAAGACAAAGAACGTTATCAAACCATCTTCGCTAAGCACGAGGGTGCAGTAGCTGCTCCTACTGCAGGTCTGCACTTCAGCCGCGAACTGATGAAACGCCTCGAACTTAAGGGCGTTGAGTTTGCAGAGGTAACCCTGCACGTTGGCCTGGGTACTTTCCGCCCGGTTGAGGTTGAAGATTTGACCAAGCACAAAATGGACTCCGAGCAGTTCATCATCGAGCAAAGACAGGCAGATATCGTAAACCGCGGCATTGAGAATAAAAAACGCATCTGTGCTGTTGGTACTACTTCTATGCGCGCTATCGAATCTGCAGTTTCTGCAAGCAAGACTCTGAAAGCTGCGAATGACTGGACCAGCAAGTTTATCTTCCCTCCTTACGATTTCAGCATTGCCAATACAATGGTAACTAACTTCCACACACCAGAGTCAACCCTGTTGATGATGATATGTGCATTTGGTGGTTACGAAAACGTAATGCACGCTTACGAAGTGGCTGTTAAAGAAAAATACCGCTTCTACAGCTATGGTGATGCCATGCTGATTATTTAATTGTTGTAGGTTTGACGTTATACGTATTACGTTTTATAGATTTACCAACTTAATACGTACAACGTATCACGTCTAACGTAACACCTGCATGAAATACTACGCCATCATCGTAGCCGGCGGCTCGGGCACGCGAATGCATTCCGCAGTTCCAAAACAATTTTTACTACTTAATGGAGTGCCGGTGCTTATGCACACGCTTAATGCGTTCCACTCCTGCCAAACTGAGCCCGAGCTTATCGTTGTTCTTCACCCCAATTCGCACGACTACTGGGAATCACTTTGTAATGAACACAACTTTACCGTTCCCCACAAATTGGTGAGCGGTGGCGAAACGCGCTTTCATTCCGTAAAAAACGGCATTAATAGTATTGAAGAGGACGATGCTATCATAGCTATTCATGACGCTGTAAGGCCCCTGATAAACTGTGAGATCATCGACGAATCATATGACTGCGCCGAAAAGTACGGCAATGCCATCGTAGCCATCAAAAGCCGGGATTCGGTCCGTCAGATCAAGGCCAACCGTTCGGTAAGCCTGAACAGGGATGAGATATACCTCATTCAAACGCCGCAAACCTTCCAGTCGGCGCAGCTAAAAAACGCTTATCAGCAACCATACCAGGAAACTTTTACCGATGACGCCAGCGTGGTGGAACAAACAGGTGTCAACATCAATCTTATTTCTGGCAGCTACCAGAATATTAAGATCACTTATCCTGAAGATATAGCGATTGCGGAGTTTCTGTTAAAACAATAGCCACACCATCAGGAGCAGCTATTGTTTTAATAAATTTCGCCTTCTCAGGCTCGCCGTATAACGCCTAGTATCAGTGCTATGATAGCGATAACCAGCAATATGTGGATGATACCACCGGCAGAATACGCGAAAAATCCTATTGCCCAGCCTATAATAAGGATAACAGCAATAATGTACAATAAACCTCTCATAATGTGAATGCTTTGATAGATAATTTCTCCTATCATAACTCCAATTATTCCAAAAGGTTTTTCAAAAACAAAAGCCCCGTGCTGCGGGGCTTTTGCTATAAGTGTAACGGCTTAGTACTCGTCTTCGTTAAAAAAGAAATCATCTTTTGTAGGATAATCCGGCCATATCTCCTCAATGTTCTCATATGGCTCACCGTCGTCCTCCAGGGCTTGCAGGTTTTCGATAACCTCAACTGGAGCTCCGGAACGGATAGCATAATCGATCAATTCATCCTTTGTTGCCGGCCATGGCGCATCTTCAAGATGTGATGCTAATTCAAGTGTCCAATACATATATTTTAATTCTATTAGGTAATTTTAAAGTTTGGCAAAAGTATAATATTTTCAAATGGATTATCAAATATTTTTTTCCAGAAATTCACACCCTTGGTATCCACTGATTTTCAGCAATTTTATACTCATGGGCTATCTTGCGAGCCAATGTAAATAGGTAATCGCTCAGCCTGTTGAGATAAATTATTACCTTCTCCTCCACCGCACTCTCAGTTGCAAGATGAACCGTTAATCTTTCGGCCCGGCGGCAAACACAACGCGCAATATGGCAGGACGAAATTGCAGAGTTACCTCCCGGCAGAATGAAATGTCGCAACTCAGGAATAACCTCATTGATCGCATCAATTTCCTTTTCCAGCAATTCGATATCTGTCGTGTGCAAATCAGGAATTACCATCTTCGATTTCTCAGGGTCTGAAGCCAGCGACGAGCCTATAGTAAACAACCTGTCCTGAATTTCCTTCAACAAATCTTTATCATGCTGCGCGATGTCCTGATCGCGAATCATCCCGATATAGGAATTGAGCTCATCTACAGTTCCATAACTCTCGATCCGCAAATGATATTTAGGCACCCTGGTGCCGCCTATAAGCGACGTGAGGCCCCTATCGCCCGTTTTGGTGTAAATTTTCATGTTTCAAAGTACGAATCTAACATACTATACGATATAAAACCGTTACGAGTTATCAATGTTATTAAATTTGGCATTTAATACTATTATATGACAGTATTTCATTCAGCTTACAAAGCAAAATTCCTGCTATCAGCAATTCTGCTGCTATTTTGTTTTGAATGCGGCAGCGCGAATAATACGCATCCGGCAGCCGCCAATATTCCGGTAAGCACTTTCCTGAGCGAGAAACAGTTTAACGACCTGTTTCCGATGCGGGATAAGTTTTATACCTACAGCGCTTTTATAAAAGCTATTAACCAATTGGGGCACATCAGGGTAAAAGTGACCAAACGTGCGGTTTCCGTTTACCAAATCATCCGTACCGATAAACGAACCGGGAAATCAGCCGTAGTGCGCCAGGATGAAGACTGGAACGAAGACTGGGCCAAAAAGAAACCCGATAGTTCTTACACAGTTGATTACGGTAACTTCTGCAGCGAAAAGGATCTGCAAACGGATAAAAAAGAACTGGCAGCGTTCTTCGCCAATATCGCCCACGAAACCCGCCATGGTCAAAATGGGAAATACGATGACGGCCTGATGTACATTCATGAAAGTAATACTTCACTGCCTTACATTGCAGACAATGATAACTATCCACCCGTTGCAGGCAAAAAATACTATGGCCGCGGTCCTCTGCAGCTAAGCTACAATGGCAATTATGGTTACGCTTCAGATTGTATCTTTGGCGATAAAAGGATATTGCTCAATAACCCCGACCTGCTGGAAACGGACCCCGTAGCCGCCTTCGAAGCTGCGATTTATTTCTGGATGACGCCTCAAACTTACAAGCCATCAGCACATGATGTGATGATCGGCAAATGGCAGCCCAAAGCTGATGACATCGCCAAAAACCGCAAGCCGGGCTTTGGCATGACCATCAACATCATCAACGGCGCGATAGAATGCGGCCAGGGCGACAGCATGTTCAGTATGAACGACCGCATCGGCTTTTACCAGTATTTCCTTAAGCAACTTGGCGCCAGCGATCCTAATTGCGTGTGCTCGTGCGGGAGTATGGCGGCGTATAAATGACGGTTGATTGAGTTGAATAAGTTAGATTAAGTTAATAGCTGAAGCTAATCAATCACTTAACTTAATCAACTCAGGCAGGGCGCGTGGTCTTGTTAGTATTTAATCCCCCACGACGTCACTATCGAATCCGCTTGTTTAACCGTAATCTTCGTATCCCCCTCAGATGCCGAACCATTTATTGGGTTTCGCGTTCCTTTGAAGACGCAGTTCCATTCGCTTATTTGTTCTTTGTCGTCAAAATAGCACCCTATATATACCTCCTCAGTATAATCGGTGCCATCCCGCTGATACTTGTTTTTACCTTCAAAACGATTTTCTTCGCTGTATATCTTGTTATCTTTTATCGACACTTGTTTGTGTATGAAGCCTGTTGCAGTCAAATCTCCCGCGGGCGCCCACCTTAGGATGCCATTATCTTTCTTCACCAGTTTCCAATTGGCTTGGAGGGCAGGCAATCCTAATTCGGCCCTCTTTTGGTTAAAATCGAGTCCATATTTTTGCACCATTGGGTCTCCTGAATTACAAGACGCAAAAAGTCCGGCCGCCAAAAGCCCTATTAACAAAAGCAATTGATATCGTTTCATTGTGATTTATAATTTAAATGCAAAAATTATCCGCCAGGGCAAGCATTGGCGCTTGAAGGTAGCAATTTAGGATCAAAACTTTTTAATCTAACCGGCTAACCGGCAAAAATCCATTCAAATCTTTCAAATCATCAAATCCTGTCTTATACTTGTGTATGAACTATCCCTTTGATACAGTTGGCTTAGATGGCAATACGATCGATATACTCGATGAAACGCATAAACTATTAAAATCGAAATTCGATATCCAATTCACGGGGAATATTGATTTCCGATTGGAGGACTTCCAGGTATTCAGAGAATGTTCCAGCGTTAATTTGAAAGGTTCATATGTGATCAAAAAAGCGCTTACTGATTGTTACTTTCTTTTCGTTGAACCACATACGATAAAAAAGAGTGGCAGCAGATCCATGCCAGGGTTAAACGACTGCTCTGAATGCCAAACCTGGGCTTTAGCCTATCTGAAAAAAGACTTTGGCCGGGTGTTCATCCGCCCTGAAACGATTGCAGATAAAATTGTGGAACTAATACACCCGATAGAACTTGATTTTGAGGAAGATAAAGCCTTCAGCGATACTTTTTATGTACTCGTCACCGATCGGTGGAAGGCAGACGCAGCAATGGATCGTAATTTCAGGAACGTGGTAATGGATATGCGCCATGAGGATGTTGTGATAGAGATCATAGACCACGTGCTCATTATAGGCTATGGCAAGCCCGTTTCCCCAGATACAGCTATCCAACTCGCTGATTTTGTAGCAAGGCTATGCTCATACTGTTAACTAAATCAGCGTAATCAGTAAAAATCTGTTATTCAGACGGCAGCTTCCCTTACCACCCTTTGAATATTGGTATTCGCATAATCATTCTCAACCAAACCATCGCGCATGCGCACAATACGATGGGCATGGAGAGCGATATCTTCTTCGTGCGTTACCAATATGATAGTATTACCTTTGGCGTGAATGTCTTCCATCAGACCCATGATCTCGATAGAGGTCTTGGTATCCAGGTTACCGGTAGGTTCGTCGGCGAGGATGATAGAAGGGTTATTGATAAGCGCCCTCGCCACGGCCACACGCTGAC
>JAICXZ010000448.1 GCA_025934475.1 Mucilaginibacter sp.
CTCGGTTTTGTATTGAGTGTTTTAGAGGATTTGATGGACAAACTGGGCAGCATCATCAAATTTATGGCGACGTTCAGTATCGTCACCGCTATTGTTGTTTTGATCTCTTCGGTGAGGATCAGCAAGTACCAACGCATACAGGAGAGCGTGCTGTTACGCACCATGGGCGCTAGTCGCAGGCAGATATTTGCGATTACGACAATTGAATACTTTTTCCTTGGTTCACTGTCGGCGGCCACCGGTATCCTCATCGCCGTCGCAGGCAGCTGGCTATTGGCGAAGTATAATTTTGATATAGCATTCAATGTCGATCCGGTGCCGGCAATTGTTTTATTTTTTGTGATCGCGATACTGACAATCGTGATCGGGTTGTTAAACAGCAGGGGAACTTTGAACAGGCCGCCGCTGGAGATACTCAGGGGAGAATAGCCCCTAAACAGGGAAATAGTTATATTTAAAAAATAATAAAACCAAAAAACGATGTCATTTCGAACGAGGAACGAGGAGAAATCTTTTCAAACATGCCTATCGAACTATGCTGGGCGTACAAGATTTCTCGCTATTGCTCGAAATGACATAAAGTACATATTAGCTTTTTGCCTAACGTTAATTTTATGCGCTTGCGGTGGTAAATCCACTTCAAGCAATTCGCCGCAAACCGCTACTCCGCAAAGCGAAAATCCGGGTACTTCCGATAAAAAGAACATCCTTTTCTTCGGCGATAGCCTGACTGCCGGTTACGGCCTCGATGATCCGGACCAGGCTTTTCCAGGAGTGATACAACATAAGATCGACTCGTTGAAGCTGCCTTATAACGTGATCAATGCCGGTGTAAGTGGCGAAACCACTGCCGGCGGACTGGGCCGTATCGATTGGGTATTAAAGCAAAAAATAAGCGTTTTTATCCTCGAACTTGGCGCCAACGACGGCCTGCGCGGTATACCAACTGATGAGACTGCAAAAAACCTGCAGGCCATCATCGACAAAGTAAAAGCCAAATACCCGAATGCAAAGATCATCCTGGCCGGCATGATGGTGCCGCCAAGTATGGGTGCCGATTATTCTAATTCGTTTAGAGCTGTCTTCCCCACATTAGCGAAGAAAAATAACGTTGATTTGATACCTTTCCTGCTGGATAACGTGGCCGGAAATCCTAAACTGAATCAGAAGGATGGCATACACCCTACAGCGGAAGGGGCTAAGATTGTGGCTGGGAATGTGTGGAAGGTTCTCAAAGGCGACTTAAAAACCACCTGATCGGATTCAATTTAGTGCTTATATAAGTAATCTATTTCTGAGGGGGTTAATAGACGGTTATAAAATCTCATCTCATCAACAACTCCTGTTAAGTAGTCCACAAAGGGTATTCCTAAAATAGCAGACTTAAGATTGAAATGTGCACCGACGCGAACACCATTTATACCTGGCACCGGCATCTGTACGAGACCAAGGTTATCAAATATGCGATATGTTAGATTTATCAGCGTTCCGTTAACATAAATCGCGATGATTCCATTATTAAAATTGACCACTATATCATTCCAGGTCTCAACCGGCGTTCCGGGACTTATACTTCCCTGGGCGTCAGCATATACTAAATTTCGCCCTTGAATAAGGATAGTTCTCTCTTCGGCATATGTCACAGAAGTTGGGTCCACCTTAAAAGTGCAATAGCCACCTGGATCGGCGCCTGAATCCCACAATGTACCAGTGCTCGTGGATTTAACGCGGGCATAAACACAGAATTGTGTAACAGAATCACCCATTAAAAATGGTAGTTCTATCAAATCTGAAGTGCCGTTAAAACTGTACGCTGAATTTTTACAGCCTGACTTACCCTCCGTCAATGTTGCCCCCATGACAGTTCCGTTATAACCGTTGCCACTCCAGTCATCCGCATTGCCCGAGAACGGATAATAGGCGACCAGTCCATATTCTATTGTTTTTTTGGGGTCGGCACATTTAAAATGCCTTCGCAAAGCTAGCGTACCCATACTGTCTCTCTGAATGCCGTTTACCGGGGTCAGATTGGCCTCTTTTCGGCAGGAATTTAGTCCAATAACCAAAAACGCTACTGGCACCAACACAGTTAATTTAATCGCCCTCATCACGCTTGATTTTGAATGATCTAATCGAAGCTAAAAGCTTAAGCAGATATAAAAAATGATATCAGGACGCCTCGGAAAATGACGTGTGTCATCCTGTAAAAGCGCGGACAAATTGAAACATTCAATTTCCCGCATTCTCCTTCTGTGACACATCTATCGCGCCTGATTTTTTATCAAATGCCACTGAAATAGTTGCTCTGAATAAGGAGTTATCAAAACGGAAAATATTTCGGATGTTATCTGCACCCTGGAAGATGAGTGTTAGCGTAGATTTTTTGGCTTCACCTAAAAGATTGTCCAGGTCGGAGCTGAATAAACTGGAATAGGAAATTGGTCGTTGGGTATTGCCGTTGGGAGTTTTTGATCCAGGGCCGACATAGACCATCTCGGCTTTTTCTGCTGTACGACCACTTTTATACTGGTCGAAAACTGTACCATTGAAGGTTTGGGTACCCTCCTGCCTAAATCCTTTCGACATCAGGAAATCGTGCACCTGGGCGTTACCCATGCTGGTCATGTTCAGGATTTCGGCAAAGCTCACGGTTTGGGCGCGACAGTACCCTGTTACCAAGGTGAGTAGAAAAAGAAGTAAGTATTTTTTCATCCGTTATAAATACAGGTGCAAGTCTTTTTATTTATTCACCCGGGTGATAACTTCTTTCCACATGCTTAAGCACATCCTCGCGATAGAACAGCACATCTTTGAACCTGCCGTCGATAAAGCCCTCCGCCTGATCGGTAAAGTGCTTCGATGCCGGATCAAAAGACGCCCCGCCGGTTACAATACTTTTGGCTTTGACGCGCGGACCAAACTCGATCGCCGCGATAAAGCTGTTGCCGCTATATCCATACCGTTTCTTCGTATTTACGCTACGGCTCTGGAACGACGGCAATTGCCCATATTGCGACCCCACTAACCCCACCGGGATACTAGCCAAACTGTCCGCAAATGTAGTGCCATCGGCGGGGCGCTGGTACCGGCAGATGTCGCCCCATTCTATTTTCCACGTTCCGTAACGTTTTTCGAGGTTTTTTAATGACTCGGTTAACAAATCAAGTTCTTTTCCGGGAGCAACAGTTTTGAGCATGTTTTCCACTCGTGTGGTCTGATAGGTAGATTCTTCCACAGTTTGTGCCCTTTGCATTTGCATCATCATGTGTGCACCCCATTCGGCAGCGATGGTTGTTGCAATAGAATGAACTGCCGAACGGCGATCCCAACCCCTTAATATTTTGACCGGTTCGGCAAGTGCCTGTTTGGTTGAATCAGGCGCTATATCGTAAGCTTTGAACAGCGATGGCAGCATATCGTCAAAAGCAGAAAGATAATGATCATAGCCTTTTGCTATCAGGCCATCAAGTGTGATGTTTTTCGCATCGCCGAGCAATTTATGAGCGTTGAGTGCACGATAGTTCTCTCCATCCGGCGCCATGTAAGCCGGATATTTGTTTTTATCCGGGCTAGCCGTTCCCGAACAGGTGTAAGGCGTGGAATTACAATTCTCGATCCAGCCTGTTGACGGATTATATACGTGAACAATCTCATCTAAAGGATGGACGCCTTTCCAGTCTGTTGCCGAGGTCATGCCATCTACCGGCAAGGTCCAATCCAGCCTGGGATCGCGCTTAGGCATAAAATTGCCATTCCAATAGGCAATGTTGCCCTGATCGTCGGCGTAAACCGTGTTGTTGGTTGTGTTCGACAACAGGTTCATCGCCTTTTTATATTCGGCAAAAGTGTGCGCTTTGGTAATGAGCCATGATTCCAACAGGGCATTATACGAACGGTTATTGGCCCTTAATGCCAGCCACTTACCATCACGGGCGCCAAGTATGGGGCCGTGGTGTGTATAGTACCCTGTGATGGTGCGCTGCTCGGTCTGGTTGCCCTTCTTTATATTCAAAACCAATTGGCGGGTAGTTACCGGTTTTTGCTGCCCATCGTATTCATAGTACCATTTGCCATCTCTTTTGGTCACTTTTTCGGCATAC
>JAICXZ010000160.1 GCA_025934475.1 Mucilaginibacter sp.
ACTCATCGATACACCAGTAGTGTTATGTATCGATCTGGATTTAAGGGAGTTGTTTTGCAAGTGCACCGATTTGCTAGCGTATATGGATCATTTTTAAGTAAAAAAGGTATGGCCTATCGATTATTAACCATTCACCAAATCAGCCTAATGGAGTTTGACATGTTACCAGATAGAAAAGTGATAAAAGCAAATGGCCAAGACGTTTCTTATATCACCATAAATTTAATTGATAAAAAGCCTGCGATAAAAGACAAAAAACTCAAGGCAACGTTTTACTTGAGTGGCGATGCAAAAATCGTAGGGTTTGAGAACGACTCTCAGCCATATCTGGAGAATTTAGAACACTAGAGTGTATACTCGATTCAAGTTTAGCATTACTTGGTTTACAAGCCGGTGAAAAACCGCAGATAATATCAATTACAGCAATGGTACGAAGTATAGCGCCAAAGATTGTGAAGATTAGAATTATTCGGTAGCCGTCATTTTTTGTGAATATAAACATTGAAATCGATGATTTTGGTGCTCGGACTATTACGAGTCCGTCAACTAATAGTATTTAAACAGCCTAAATATTGAAGTTCACATTAGAGATTGGCCAAAGATATGTCTCTCTTATTAATAAGGTGGATAAAGAATTGGTTACTCTGCACATTGTTCTTTTTAAGACCAGTTAAGTTACAATATGTAAAACGGCGCCGTGCAGTCGCCGTTTAAAATTAATTTAGATTTTAGTTGGAAGGCGAACCCGCTAAAAGGGCGGGACGCCTTTTTTAATTAACGATTAAGGAATAGTTGTTTAAATAGTGCTTCTACTGTTTAGTTGAACACTTTTTCGTTGCTTTTTAAGTTAAATAAAAGTTAAAAAACTCTTGGCGATATGACCACTTAGCTTGCTTATGATGGCTATTTTTAGGCATATCAATAAGAAAAATGTATGAATTTGAATTTAGAGAATGCAACTTTTAAGGACTTTAAAAGTGTACCGCGAGACCGGTGCACTTTTTTTAGCTCCAAAATTTATATTAACCAATAAGTAAGATAAAATTAATTTTTACAACATAAATAATTTGAACCTATGAAATTGAAAAAGACAAAAAACGTTCGTATCGACGCCTTAAACAGTCGTTTATTAACCAGATTTATTAACCTATATTTGCAAAAAAATTTAAATAATAAGAACCGGAAATACATAAAGTACATATAAGATTTTAGCGTTCACTGCGCTCCCATCCAGAAAACGACGAACTTTCTAAGGAAAAACAAAAACGGGATCAAGGTGCAACGCTCGCGCGAAAGCGCGGGCTTGCATTACTGTTTTTGTGGTATTCGTCGTACCTCTGGATGGTTTTGTATAGTACCGCGCTTTTGTTTATAACAAATGTCGCCGGTCAATACTAAATCATTTACCTGACCCTTGTCGTCAAATTACTGATCCCTTGCCCGGCATATTCATCTACCTACAGGAAAGAATATGCATACCGATACAGAATACCTTAAATCAATCGCCGTGGAAATCGCAGCGCGGCAGCAACCCAATAAAATTAACGAACCCAGGGCAGATCACCGATTGCTGGTTGAAGCCAACAGGCTTGAGAAAGCCATCATCACTGAACTACGTTCAATTGACAATTTTACGCAGCGCGACACTTTTCACAATGATGTGCTGGGTAAGCTGGTCGACATTTGTGATAGTCTTTATCAGCCGCATGGTACGATTACAGCAGATACACAGGTATTGCTTGACTTGCTTCGCTGCATCAGGCAAATTCTGCCGCGCGAGATCAGCCCACTTTTAAGATTACCAAAGGCATTCGTTTATAAGCAGCAGGAAATCATAAAGACGCAATGGCGGGAGTTTGAAGATTCTCTGCTCAATCAGGGGATTGATAAACGCCTAATCAATATCGCCGCAATCCCTTTCAACAGATTTACCAGCGGCAAGCAAAAACTATACTGGGGCGATTTTACCTGGCTCAAGGGATATGCGGCTAAGCTCGGCGAGGTTGACTGGGAGAACGCAGACTGCAACAGTAAGACTGAAGCGCTTATGTCTCTGCTAATCGGCCGTGACTTTAACCATGACCAGTTTTATGTTTACTGTAAGAAATTTATAGCGGAACGGGTGGCTAATGTCAACACGAAACAGCGGCGCTTGCAGGAATACGCGGTCTGTGAAAAGCACGTGCTTCAAGATACGCAAATAGGTTTACCCAGTTTTGATCGGCATGCCAATGCGTTATCACCGAGGCTTCTAAAATGGATCAAGGAAGAAACAGTTGCATTGAAATCCAGTGACGCCGGTGACTATGTGGGGAAACTAAACGTTATTTGGAACATTGAAACACTGGCCCTCTTCTTTAAGCTGTTATGGGATCATAAGGTGTTTCGCGACGTGACCCTGGAGGTGTTTTCGGAACAGATCGCTGCTGCGTTTTCTTCAAAAGGGAAAGGCGATTTCAAGGCCCATAGTATTTTCGGCCGTTTCTACGTTAAGGACATCGAAGTGCTACAAGCGCTCGAGGCGCTTTTATTGAAAATGCTGGAGGATGTCCGGCGTTACCTGCGGTAAAATGGTTAGTTTTGTTTAACCAATATTTACGACTATGAAATCCACTTTAGAATTTTACTTTGATGATTTTGAAATGAGCCAGCTATTTAAGAACGGAATCATTATTGAAGATGCTCCTTTGGTACCGAGGTACGGCGATACAATAGATTTTATTCCCGAGGATTATTTGACTGAGGCGGATGAAATCGAAAAGTTTTCCGACTACCGCAGTAATCAATGCTTGTTTGCCAAACCTATCAACACCATTTTTGGGAAGGATACTGTACGAGTTCAAATTATGGTGCAGGATGAAAAGTCCTTTAAAGAAGGACACGATGTGCCGAAATTTCAGCATATGCTGAAGGATCTGATCGTAGATGAGGAGATGTTGCAACGGTATAGATAAATTGACTATTACAAAATGATTCGATATTCAGCTCGCTATACGGCGGGCATTTTTTTTGCCTAAAAAAAGAGGGGTAAAGTCACCGTTTAGGTCACGCCGTCTTGCAGTATTGTGGGAGTATACTCTCTTTTTTATCATTTCCCGGCTATTCTTTTGGGGTCAAATCAATCTTTCAAAAAATGAGAAATGACTTTGATAACCAGAGTTTCCGGGATTTCGAGTATATCCCCGAAATGGATGCCTGGGCGCGTGCGCGTATGTTCCAGGCTTATTTAAACGACCAGACCGCAAAAGGACAATTGAATTACCGGCTGATCTCCACATCAGGCTGTGCACCAGTCCTGCAAATGAATGGCTGCCGGATGATCAGCCTTGTCTCCAATGATTACCTGGGTTTTACGCAACACCCAGCCGTAAAGCAGGCAGCTATTTACGGTATCCAAAGATATGGCAGCGGTGCAGGAGCGTCACCGGCTATTGGCGGTCATTACGATTACCATGCGTTGCTGGAAAAGAAAATCGCCGGTTTTTTTCGGAAACAACATGCCATCATTTACACGACCGGCTACACGTCGAACAGTGCTTCATTGCAGGCGATCCTGACGAAGGAAGATCATGTGATTATGGATGCAGCCGTTCATACCAGTGTAATGGAGGGCTGCCAGCTGGTGCCCAGGAAAACGGTAAAACACAACGATCTGGATGCGTATGAGCATGCGTTAAAATTATCGAAAGGCAAGCACCCACTGGTACTGGTGATTATTGACGGCGTATATTCACAGGATGGAGACTTCGCACCTCTTACCGAAATAGTTGCGCTTTGTAAGAAATATGGCGCAAAACTTATGGTGGATGATGCGCACGGTACGGGTGTAATTGGCCGGACCGGGCGCGGCCTCATCGAAGCTTGTAATGCCTGGAACGATGTCGATCTGATCACCGGCACATTCAGCAAAACCTTCGGGCATGTCGGCGGCTATGTCGTGGCCAGCGAAGAAATGGTGAATTACCTGAAGTACCAAAGTAAGCAGCATTTGTTTTCAGCCAGTTCCACACCTGCTGCACTATCGATAATCAAGGCTATTGAACTGATCGATGAAGAGCCATTATGGATGAGTATCCTTCATACGAATATCGCCTATTTCCGCCACGGATTGCAGAGGCTCGGACTGGATATCGGCGACACCCGTTCTGCGATCTTCCCGGTACGAATCGGCGACAAGATCAAAAATGCAAAGATATGTCATGCTCTCCAGCAAAAAGGTGTTTACGCCAATCAAATCAATTATCCGGCAGTTTCTTTGAAAGACGCGCGTATTAGAATGGGTGTGACGGCTCTCCATGAGCGAGCGCACCTGGATGAGGTGCTGAATGTTTGGGCAGACATTAAAAAGGAGTTTAGCTTATGAACCGGATTAGCCAGGTTTACCGGGAGGCATGCCGCGAAATCGCTTTGCCTGCCACCGAGAAAATCTTGTTTATGAAGCTGCTGCGCGAGCTATCGGTTAACGCGGTCAAAAGCCAGAAGGCATGGCAAATCAAAGAGGACTTTATAGCGCTTTGGTTTATGTCAGCCGGACGGTTCCCGGAATTGGCCTCTGATTCCAATGCAAAGATTATTATCGATTGGGTCGCCAAGTACTTGCCTTTTGAATTGACACCAGAAGAACGCTTGCTGCTGCACAGCTAAAATTTACAACGATGAAAAAAACTCAATATGAAACCGTCCTTGCAGGTTTGCGGGGAGAACTTGCACTGTTGAATGACCAAGCAATAACGCCATTGGAGCGTCTGAAACGGGCGTTGCTACTGACGGGTGATTGTATCAACGAAATGAAAAATGGTGTACTGCAACAGGGTTTTGCATCTATGGATGCTGAGATCCATTTTTTCAAGTTTGTCAAACCGGCGTTTTATGCGTTGCAGATTTACGAAGTGGATTTTTATGTGATTACGGCGAATGCGCCGGTCGGTACATCGGATATGTTAAAAGCCTATTACGAGCAGGAATTACTCTATGTCTTCCGGTTTTTCCGCTCGAATGCCTTTCATTACCATTACTTCCAAACCGGCGCGCGTGAGTTGGACAGCCAGTATTTTACACGAGAGGGTAAGTCAGGCGATATACCGGTATTAGAACGTATTGATCCATTACCAGGCTTTTCGACGCCCCTCGATTACCTGTTCGCCAAGTTCATCGCCTATCAGCGTTTGCAGGATGGATTGTTGGATAAGCTTTTTGTTTTATCCGGCACGGCCAGGCAAGCTGAACGAACCGGCAAATCTGCGCCGAAGCTGCGTTGGACCGGCGACACCATCAATCTGGTTGAAATGGCGTATGGTATCTGGTTGACCAACCAAATTAATAATGGGCAGGTATCCGTATCGGAGATCACACGCTGGCTCGAAGAAACCTTCGGCGTTCACATCGGCGATGCACACCGCCGCTGGCAGGAAATAGCCCAGCGCAAAAGCGTAAGCCCAACAAAGTATCTCGACCTCACCATCGGCGAAATTAACAAACGACTTGATAATGAGCGCAGTCTGAGCCGTCAGAAAAGGCGAATTAAATAAATCGTTGGTTGGCAACCACATAACCTACCAAATCCTCTCTCCTCCAAACTCAACCTTTGTTCCGGGCAATGCACAAGCATTCGCCCGGAACAAATGAGAACCACCGAGTTAATTCCCATCCTGAGAAATGCCGTTACTACGGGCGCTGAAAAGGCGCTTAATGTATGCAGTGTTTTACCTGATGGTATCTCCAAAGCGGCAGCTTACCGGCTGTATGGCCGGACCGCCATTGACCGCTGGATGCAGGAAGGCCTCATTCAAATCAACAACAAACTATTTCGGCGGGATAAGCTGGCGCAGGTTGCTGCTGCCAGTAACCGCATTACCTATCTGCCCGTGGCAGAGCGGTAAACGAACGTTATTTGACATCGGGGGAAGAAACATTATCCTGTTAAAATCAGGAAATCAGGCGAAGGTGAGCGTATCCAACCGCAACATGCCGAAAGCGCCTGGGCAGGCCAAGGCCCGTATCGTAGGATACGACGGAAGTATTCCCGAAACAATATATAAAGGGGCAGCCATATCCGGCTGACCCTTTTTTTATGGAACAATATCTCTTAACGACGATCGCTGAAGCCGCCGCCGAACTTGGAGCCATTCAAGCATTGGTGAAAGCCGGACGGCTCAAACCCTACGTCACTAAAGCAGAAGCTTTTCGCCAATACGGTCGGAAAAACGTAGAGCACTGGGTGGAAGAAGGCTTGCTTACCATTCGTAAAGATGGAAACCATTCCGCTAAATGGCGTATCGACCGGCTGGAACTTGAACTCATCGTCAAGGCCCGCCTTCTATTGCAACACTTATAATCATGATTACAACAAATTCTGTCCTGGCAAGGGAGATCAAGGATACAGTTTCCATTGTCGACCTGCTTTCCCGCCTCGGTTACCAGCCCGCGAAAACCATTGGAATAGAGAAATATTACCACAGCATGCTCCAGGACGATGATACAAAACCCTCTTTCTCCGTAAACGAGCAATTGGGGGTTTGGTATGATCACAGTTTAGGCAAGGGTGGAAACATCATTGACTTCGGCCTGGCTTATTGGCGTCTTCCGTTCCAGGAAACAATAGAAAAGATCCTGCGAGTTTGTGGTTCGGACTTGCCACTGGTAAGCAATGCCCATCAAGGTACAGGCCGTAAGCGCAGCGCCGTAAAGATACCGAACTACAAGATCGAAGATATCAAATCATTGGGCAACAACCCAGTTATTACGGATTACCTGGAATATCGTGGTGTCTGGCAAGCGGCGCAGGCGCATTTGAAAGAGGTTTATTATTACGTCGAAGATCAAAAAAAGCAACGTAAATACTTTTTTGCTGCCGGCTGGCAAAACGAGTTGGGTAGCTGGGAGGTGCGCAACAAACATTTCCAGGCCAGCCTCGGCCATAAAGCGATCAGCTTTATCCCGGGTAATGAAAACAGGCTGGTCATGTTTGAAGGTTTTCTCAACTACCTGAGCTGGCTGACCGATAACCCCTTAAAAAGCGACAGCGCTATCGTGCTCAACTCTATTTCATTATTGCAAATTGCCA
>JAICXZ010000762.1 GCA_025934475.1 Mucilaginibacter sp.
AAATATAGTGGCTTCATCTTACAACGATTCATAATTGAAAATGTTGGTGATATTGTGTCTTCGAATTAACCTCTTCAACCTTTATAACAATTACAACCTCTACAACTTAAACCAGCCGTTTCACTTTCGTCTCCGGCGTAATCTTTAACCCATCCAAACCGGTGATCAGATTTAGTCCCGGGGTCTTGCCAGCTTCAAGGGTGCCTTTTTCATCGCTGATGCCAAGGTATTTGGCACCGTTGATGGTGGCCCATTGCAGTAACCGGTCGAAACTGATGGATGGGAATTTGTCCTGGATGATCTGCATCTCGTTCAGGATGCAAAGTTTGGTGTTGGATGCGAGGCTATCGGTGCCCAGAGTGAGGTTGAAGCCCTGATCGATAAACAGTTCGATCTTTGGCATCTTATCTTCGATATACAGGTTTGCACCCGGACAAAAGCAGAAATGTACCTTTTTATCGAAGCGTTTGATGAAGTAAATATCCTTGAGATTAGTGCAGGTATTGTGCACCAGTAATATATCCTGCTTGTTGCTAAGCAGCGGAATGATGGTTTGCACCGAGTTGCGCGCCTGCGATTTAAAATAAGCAATATCGATCCCAAAATGATCATAAAGATCGAGGAAGCCCCCAAGCCGATAGCGGAAAAACTTATTTTCCTCTTCGCTTTCCTGGTTGTGAATGCTGAGCAGGTTTTTATCGGTCGTGTCGCTATAATGCTTTATAAGCCGATATAGTTCTTTGGAAACTGAATAAGGCGAATGCGCAGTTACCGAACTCGAACCCGGCTTAAACTCATTAGCCAGCGAAACAGCTTTATCAAATGCCTCCTGGGCCCGTTCGGGCAGAAAGCTGAACACCTCTGAAAATGAGTGGTAATAAAGTTTGCTTTGGGCCTTTATTGGGATGGTGACGTTGCTATTGCAGATATCGCCGACGGCAACAATGCCATTGTCGTACATCTGTTGATCGGCTTTAATAGCCGCATCAGTGATGGCTTTGCTGTCAGCGTTCCTAATAGACTGGATATCTTTGATGAAATTGATGAGCCCGCGTTTTGGGGTCACCTTATCTTTTAAGTGCGAAAGTTCGAGATGACAATGGGTATTGACAAAGCCGGGGCAAACGACGCCACTCAACTCTTCAACATACTCACTGCCAGGATTATTGGCAGAGACAGAAATAATTTTACCGTTATCATCAACGGCAACTACTCCGTTTTTAATGGGATCGGCACAAACAGGGAAAACGTAATCGGCTCTAAAAATTTTCATTAAACTTAGTTTAATATGCCCATCCGACTAAAACGCAAGAACGCCCCCACAAACAATCCATACAAAAATTTACGCCTTTTGTTCTTTGAAGGTAATAAAAATTATTACCCGAAAAGCATTGATCTTAAATTAAGTACCTTTGCAGCGTGACAGCCAAACACAAGACAGATATACGTAGCCTGGGTTTAGAGGCGCTGATTGAACGTTTTACCCAAATGGGTGAAAAAGGTTTCAGGGCGAAGCAAGTTTATGAATGGCTTTGGCAAAAATCGTGCGTTTCGTTTGACGAAATGAGCAATATTTCAAAAGAACTTCGCAAAAAACTGGACGAAAGCTTTGTTATCAATGGCGTAAAAATCAATAACTCCCAGTTTAGCGCCGATAAAACTATAAAAAATTCTTTTATCCTGCACGATAGTCATTTAATTGAAGGTGTACTGATTCCAACTCCCGAACGGATGACAGCTTGTGTATCATCACAGGTTGGATGCAGTCTTACCTGTAAGTTTTGCGCTACGGGCTATATGGAACGTAAACGCAATCTGAATCCGGATGAAATTTACGACCAGGTAGTGCTGATTGATAAACAGGCAAAAGAAAATTACGGAATACCCCTTAGCAATATCGTGTACATGGGCATGGGTGAACCATTGCTCAACTATGCCAATGTGCTCAAATCGGTCGAAAGGATAACTGCGGAAGACGGCCTGAACATGTCGCCAAAGCGCATCACTGTTTCCACTGCCGGCATTGCCAAAATGATAAAAAAGCTGGGGGATGATCAAGTAAAATTTAACCTGGCATTATCCCTGCACGCTGCTAATGATGAGAAGCGCAATACCATTATGCCCATCAACGAGCAAAACTCACTGAAAGCGCTGGCTGAGGCATTGAAGTATTATTTCGCCAAAACCAAAAATCCGGTCACCTACGAGTATATTGTGTTTAACGATTTCAACGATGAAATACAGGATGCCATGGAGCTTGCCAAATTCTGCAAGCACGTACCTTGTAAGGTGAACATCATCGAATATAATCCCATCTCATTCGCCAGCTTCCTCAACGCCGGCGAGGATAAGATAGAAGCCTTTGCAAATTACCTGCGCAGCCACAACGTGATAACCAACGTGCGTCGAAGTCGGGGTAAGGATATTG
>JAICXZ010000132.1 GCA_025934475.1 Mucilaginibacter sp.
ATGGAGTTTGGACATGATTTAAAGATTAGATTGTCACGATTTGCATAGTTTTAAAAGTTGTGCACCCAAATAGTTAATTTAGCGACCGAAATTAACGGACAGTCACTTTGTGATCTCTGTGCAAACCTCAGTGTTCTTCGCGGTTAAATAACTGCCAATTTTTAACCACAGATAGCACAAAGAAAGCGCAAAGGCCACAGAGATTTGTCGGTCCAAAGGGAAGGAAAGTTTTTTAAATGCCAGATATAATCCAGCTTTTACCAGATTCTGTTGCCAACCAGATTGCCGCCGGCGAGGTGGTGCAGCGTCCGGCTTCAGCGGTAAAAGAATTGGTCGAGAATTCGATAGATGCAGGTGCGGACAAGATACAGTTGATACTGAAAGATGCCGGCAAATCATTAATACAGGTAATTGACAATGGCTGCGGCATGAGCATGACCGACGCACGGATGTGTTTTGAACGGCACGCTACGTCCAAAATCCGCAAAGCCGACGACCTGTTTGCCATACGCACCATGGGCTTCCGCGGTGAGGCGATGGCGTCGATAGCTGCAATTGCACATGTGGAGCTAAAAACGCGTCGGCATGGTGATGAGCTTGGCACCTGCCTTAATATAGAGGGATCGGTAGTCATCAGCCAGCAACCCTGTTCGGCCAACACGGGGAGCTCTATCTGCGTACGCAACCTGTTTTACAACACACCTGCGCGGCGCAACTTTTTGAAAAGCAACCCGGTGGAAATGCGCCACATTGTTGATGAGTTTCAGCGTGTAGCACTGGCCAATCCCGGCATATTTTTCACGATGCATCATGATGGACAGGAAGTTTACCATTTACCTGCTACCACGCTTAAACAGCGCATCATCCATCTCTTCGGCAGTAACTATAACCAGCGGCTTGTACCTGTAGAGGAAGATACAACCATCATCAAGCTGAGAGGTTATGTAGGCAAACCCGAGTTTGCCCGCAAAACACGCGGCGAACAGTTCTTCTTTGTAAATAACCGTTATATACGGGATGCTTACCTGAATCATGCTGTACTCGCCGCATTTGAAGAATTGCTGCCTGATGAAAGTTTTCCGCTATATGTGCTGTTTATCGATATCGATCCGTCAAAAATCGACATCAATGTGCATCCAACGAAGACGGAGATCAAGTACCAGGACGAGAAATCAATCTATGCCATTATCCGCTCGGCGGTGAAGCGTTCGCTGGGTAAGTACAACATTACCCCTACGCTCGATTTTGACCAGGAGAACAGTATTGGTCACCTGATAACGCCGAAACCTGTTGAAGAAATTGTCCAGCCGACGATATCCTTCAATCCCGATTTCAATCCCTTCGCCAACGAAAAGAAAAGCGCCGATCGCGAAATACCATTTCTTCGGGACGCGGGTGAACCTCACAAAACACCTATCCCTCAAAATTGGGAGACGCTCTACGAGATCAGCCGAAGGGAAGCAACGAATCAACCTGAGATACACGTTCAAAAAACTATCTCGGTTGAAGAAGAGGAAGTGAGCAAGCCGAGCGAACGGCAACTATTCCAGGTGCATAACCGGTACATTCTATCGCAGATCAAATCGGGATTTATGCTGATCAATCAGCAGGCCGCGCACGAGCGCATTCTATATGAGCGTTTTCTACAGCAGTTGGAAAACCACTCAGGCACCAGTCAGCAAAGCCTGTTCCCGCAAACCGTTACGTTAAACGGCGGCGATTTTGAGTTATTGAAGGAACTTTTGCCGGATGTTCGTGCATTGGGCTTCGACATACGTGAATTCGGAAAGAATACGGTCGTTGTTGACGGAATTCCGGCCGACCTTGGCAATGTAGCCGAGCATGCATTGCTTGAGCATTTGCTCGAAGGGTTCAAAAACAACCTTTCGATATTGAAGTTAGACAAGCGTGACAACCTTGCCCGCTCACTGGCGCGTAACGCCGCGACCAAAATTGGCGTCAGGTTATCATTAGAAGAAATGAATTTATTGATCGACCAGCTTTTTGCCTGCCAGATGCCTAATATTGCACTGAACGGCAAGCCAATAATCAGTACATTTACGATGGCCGAGCTGGCCGAAAGATTTGAAAAATAAACTCCAACTAAGCTGAAACATGAGTGCATACAGGCAATCGCCATTCGCCAATATTACCCCGGTCGTCAAAAACCTGCTCATTATTAACGTCATATTTGCCATAGCCGAGATCGTCTTGCGTAATCATTTTGATATGGAGGGCATTTTTGCTATTTATTATTTTAATTCGCCAAAATTCCAGGCATGGCAGGTGCTGAGTTACATGTTCATGCATGCGCCAATCGACTCACATCCTGAACACATCCTCTTCAATATGTTCGGCTTATTTATGTTTGGACCGATTCTCGAATTTAGCCTTGGGTCAAAAAAATTTCTCAACCTTTATCTTTTATGCGGCATTGGGGCTATCTTTTTCCAATGGTTGATGCAGGGTATAGAAGTTTACCAAATTACCGGCGGGATCACGCTACCGCGGCCATTAGATGACCAGGCCTTTTTGCAATTGGGTCATGGCCTGCAGGGGGGACAAAAGCTTTATGAAGTGTTTTTTACTCCGGTCGTCGGCGCCTCCGGCGCTCTTTTTGGAATCCTGGTTGCATTTGCCACCATATATCCAAACATGGAACTGTTTTTATTCTTTATTCCTATACCAATCAAGGCAAAATATGTGATCTCGGGATATGTCCTACTTGAGATTTATGAAAGTGTCTTTCAACAGGCCGGCGATAATGTTGCACACCTGGCACATATCGGCGGGGCTATTATTGGTTTCCTGATAGTAAAAATTTGGGGAGTCAAGCGAATGGATAACTTTTATTAACTAGTTTGCGTTATCGACAAATAAGAACTGACTATAACTATGAGCACGCTTTGGGACCGGATTCAATACCGCATGCTGCGATCGGGCAGTAAGGTGAGCCTGCTTATATGGATCAACGTCGCCGTTTACCTGTTTATTAATATTCCGTCTACACTAGAAGGTTTTATCTTCCATACCGGCTACATAGATAGTTTTACTGACAAATATCTTGCGCTGCATTCATACCTGCCCTTCTTAATCCGCACGCCATGGACGCTGCTGACCTACATGTTTATGCATGCCAACATATGGCATATCCTCATCAATATGCTCTGGCTTTACTGGATGGGGCAGATATTTGAGGAATATTTAGGCACCAAGCGAACCGTAGGGCTATATATCATGGGTGGCCTGGTTGGCGCTTTTCTTTTTGTTTTATTTTATAATATCCCCACGCTGTTTACTCCCGAAGCGTTGGTTAGTGGCAGGCTCGTTGGAGCGTCGGCCGGCATCATGGCTATCATAGTTGCTACCGGAACATTACTGCCTGATTATGAGATATACCTTATCCTGATAGGCCCGGTTAAGTTGAAATGGATTGTATTGTTCCTGATATTGCTTGACTTTTTCGGCATTGTTGGTTTTAATGCCGGCGGCGAACTTTCCCACCTCGGCGGTGCGCTATTCGGCTTTATATACATCAAGCAGTTACAACGCGGTAACGATATGGTGGCCTTCTTCGGCAAGATATTCCGCAAGAGGCAAAAACTAACGGTTGCATCACGCGCGGGAATTAAAACCGGGGGCAACAAGCCACGCCAGGAAGAGATTGACCGTATCCTGGATAAGATATCCCAAACAGGCTATGACAGCCTGACCAAACAGGAAAAGGAAATACTTTTCAGAGCCAGCAAGGATAATGAAAGCTAAAAAAGGATTAGGTTTTCTCGACAGACTGTTCCTTTGGATCAATATCCTTTTATGCGCCGCACTGCTTCTCAGTTACCTGGCCCCCATAACCAATCCAAACAAATTCTGGCCGGTTGCATTTTTTGGCCTCGCGTACCCCTTCCTGCTTTTGGCCAATGTGATCATGATCGTGTGGTGGTTGCTTCGAAAATGGAAATTTACATTCATTTCCATCATCTGCATTATTATTGGCTGGAAAGTACTGAATAAGAATATTGGACTGCGTTTTCCGGATTCTATGAGTAATGGTGTCGATCCGGGGTTGGTTAAAGTGATGACCTATAACGTGCATAACTTTAAACGTTACGGCTCAAAAAATGATATTTCGACCAAGCACGAAATCTTACAGATCATACACGACGAAAGCCCGGATGTTATCGGCTTCCAGGAATTTTATACGCGCAACAAGGGCCAGTACGACATGCTCGATTCGATCCAGCAAATACTCGGCGCCCATAATTATTATTTCGAGGCCGTAAGGGCCAACAGAACCGAAGCCATCGGCCTCGCCATATTTTCCAAATATCCGATCATCGCACACGGCATGATCCAACTAAGCGAACGCGGTAGCGAGAATCAATGCCTGTATGCCGATATAAAAAAGGGCAATAAGACCTTCCGACTCTATAGCGTACACCTGCAATCTATTCGGTTCGATCCGGAAGATTACAGGTATCTGAACAGCGTTTCCAAAACGGATGATAAACCGCAGAAAAGTTCGGCGTTCAGGCTTGGCAGTAAACTTAAAACCGCTTTCCTGAAAAGAAGCGAACAGGTATTTAAGGTGAAAGCGCATGCGGATAGCTGCAAAACGCCTTACATTATTTCAGGCGACTTTAATGACACCCCAACCTCGTTCGCAGTAAACGCAATGAGCAAGGGCCTGAAAAATGCTTTTGTTGAACGTGGCTCAGGGCTTGGCCGAACATATAACGGCAGCTTCCCCAATTACCAAATCGACTATATCATGGCATCGCCGCAGTTTGACGTCAGAGATTATCAGATCATCGAAAAACGGCTATCGGATCATTATCCGGTTAGGAGTGATTTGATATTGAAATAATCTACCGACATAAAACGCCTAAGGTCTGATCAGCCTGCTAAATTCGAAATTGAAACTTCGAAATCCGAAATCTCAGTGGTCTCTCGCCCGGCGTTTGAGCACGCCACCCGCGGCTTCTTTAATAGTGCTGGTAAACACGAATGCCTTATGGTCAACTTCATGAACCAGGTTCCTCAGTTTGCGTACCTCCATCCTTGTTACCACGGTAAAGATAATGTCCACCGGATGGCTTACATCAAAGCTTTGTTTCAGGAAGCCGCGCTCGCCTTTATAGACGGTGATGCCGCGCCCAAGTTCCATCACCAGGCGCTCCTTGATGATCTCGCTCTGGGCGGAGATAATGGTAACTCCGGTATATTCTTCGAGACCTTCTATCACGAAGTGGCTCGTGCGGGAAGCTGCATAATAAGTAAGAATAGAATAAAGCGCTGTGGGCAGACCAAGCTGGATACCGGCTATCAGGAAAATGACAATATTGATCCCCAGAATAATCTCGCTGATGGTAAAGCTGATACGCTTGCCGGTGTAAAGCGCCAGCACTTCGATACCGTCGAGGGCACAGCCTCCCCGTATCGAAAGACCCACACCAATGCCCATGAACACACCTCCGAAAATACATATGAGCAGGTGGTCTGTTGTAACGTGCTGCTCAGGCATATACAGCAAGCCCAGCCCCAGCCCTATAACCGCAGCCAGTGTTTTAAAGGCGAATGCTTTATTAACCTGCTTTGCACCCATCACGATAAAGGGAATGTTTACCACCACAATCACGTACGCGATAGGAATATGATACGTCTCTGATATTAGCAGTGAAATACCGGTTACCCCGCCGTCAAAAAAGTTATTGGGCACAAGAAAGCTCTTCAGCGCGAAACTGCAGAACAGGATGCCCAATAAAACATAGATAGTATCAACAACTTCGTGGGGTAATCTTTTCATATTGTGGGTTATTGCAATAGGGCCTTTACCTTCCCGATGTTTTCCTGCTTCTTCGGGCCGCGTAAATTTAATGCTGTTTGTGTAAAATACCGGTGCTGCTCCAAAAATTTTAGCTGAATTTTATTCCACTCGTTCCAGTTGCTCATGCCGAGCTCATGAAATATTTTATCACCGATCTCGAAAAAGTCTTCGCGCCCCAGGTAATCCAGGTCGGCGTCAGCCAATAGTTCCTGCAGCTTGCTATGCGGTGTTTGTGGCAGGCGGGTAGCCATGATCATGCCACATATTTGATCTATCTCCAGTTCATTGAATCCAAAACGGGGTAAATGCTCTTTGGCAATGCGGCACGATTCGCGCTCATGTTCAATAATCGTATGTAAATAACCTGCGTCGTGGTAACATGCAGCGGTAAGCAGCAGTTTCATTTCAATATCCGAAATATTCTCGATGCGTCCCAATCGCCCGGCAGCGGTATATACATCCTCTGTATGAGCAAGGTTGTGATAGTAAAGAGTATCGGGTAATTCGGTGTCCAGTTTATCGAGGATAAACTGCCCCGCTTGTTCAAATAGCATTCAGCATATATTTTCTGAAGCTAAATATATAAATCCTGGCGAAGTATTTAACACGAATACTATGGGATTATATCAGAATGTCTTCCCCCGGAGCTTTCAGGTTGTCGGAAGTGTGCTTTACTATCAGGTGAATTTTTTCGTCGAGTTCGGTAACGGCGCTTTCCATCATGCTCACTATTTCCGAATTGTAGGTATATTTTTCGCTTCTCCAAACATCCATTAATCCGAGGATGGACGCGACAGGTTTTCGCATTTCGTGTGATTGCAAATGGGCAATCGTATTCAGGGCCCTAACAAATTTGCGCTCGTAAAATATATTGGCGATGGAGAACAACAGTGTTGTGGCAATTGCGCCGGCCGCATTCGAATAAGTTATCTTAGTTGCGACTGCGGGTGCTATTGTTTCGATAGGATTAAACGCACGGCCTGCATAGAAACAGGTTCCAAAGGATACCACCACGAGAGCAAAGGTTAGTATGAATTCCGTTTTAGATGAATCCCGGGAATCGACCACTATTGGGATGACGACAATCATTGGAAAAAAATAAAAGTACTGCCCGGTTCCCGAGCCCTCCACAAAGCCACTGATGATGAGCAGTACACAAACTGCTACGATGACCAGGGAGTGTGCGTCTTTTACCATTTTTGAAAGTTGCAGCGCCAATATACCGACAAGAACGACGGAAAAACAACTCATCATAACGGATGATTGCTTCAACCCGAGCAAATAAAAGTATACAGTTATGCACACGCTTATGGCTAAGCCTACGAGACTTAATTGAAGGGTTCGCGCTGGTAAATTTTTTAGTAGCCTGGTTTCTTTAAAGAGGGTCATAAATGATTTCGAAACCTATTACGAAGGCGATTTAAAAAAGTTAAGTACAAATTAATTTAAAATTTTTCTAGTTAATTAACTTATTTCGCATGATGACAAAACCACACACGTAACACCCTAGTAATGAACGCCTAACATTGCAGAACTTCAAACAAAAAAACCTTCAAAAAAACCGGATCGAAAATTCGGCATTATTTCATTTCACTCTCAATAGCCCGGTAAAACTCGTTTATATGACGGGTACCGATGATATAAACGAGTCCATCGCGGTCGGTAAGGTGAATGGCGTCTTTGCCGGAAGTATAAAAACGGATTGTGCCTTTTTGATGCAAGTTATACACCGGGTTATTAAAAAAATAGCGACTGTAAACCCCCTTCTCTATTTTGACGATGCTGTTCAGGTCGATCTTCACCAACCGGGTGGTCCACAATCCATCAATGAGTATGCTCCC
>JAICXZ010000616.1 GCA_025934475.1 Mucilaginibacter sp.
TATCGTTTCGCCAAAAGCTCTGGAAATAGCTAATACAGTAGCTGCGATAATACCCGGCTTGGCTTTGCGCAGCGAAACCTTGCGGATGGTTTCCCATTTAGTGGCGCCTAAGGCTAAAGATGCATTTTTTAATTCCTGCGGGATGGTATTTAATACCTCGCAAACGATGCTGACAATTAGTGGAAAGATCATCACAGCCAGGACAATGCCACCGGCAAGTACGCTGTACCCGGTCGAAAACTCAACAAAATGCGGGGCAATATGGTCCTGTATCAATGGGATTATGAACAAAACGCCCCAGACACCAAAGATGACCGGGGGTATGCCTGAAAGGAGGTTGACGAACGGTACCAGGATACGTCGCAACCGGTTTGGGGCATACTCGGTTATGTAAAATGAGGTGAGCAGGCACAGCGGCAATGCAATGATAATAGCAATACCGGTAACCCAAAGCGTGCCCATAATGAACGGGAAAAACCCAAACAGCCCCTTAAGCGGTTTCCACTGGCTTGAAGTAAGCAGTGTACCCCATGAGGATTTGCTCAGTATCGGCTCCGATTTTATGTACAAACCTATGCCGATAACCAATACTATCGCAACTGATAGCGCGGTTAAAATCAGCATCAATTTGGAGTAGATTTTATCTTTTATTAAGCGTAGTTGCATTTTTGGAAAGGTTGTAGAAGTTGGAGAAGTTGTAATGGTTATAAAGGTTAAATTTTGCCAACTTCTTCAACGTCTTTAACATTTATAACATCTTCAACCAATCGCTAAAGTTTCTTCAACTCCTCAGCCAATTTCTGCCTCGAGAGTACGATGTAACCGTTTTCGTCGACAAACTTCTGGCCGTCGGTCAGGACATATTTTACGAATGCAACCAGTTCGGGGCGGATTGGCTTGCCTTTGAACAGGAAGCCCAGGTTACGCGCAGGAGGCGAGGGGTATTTGCCGTCGGCAATAGCGTCGGTCAAATGATCGATGGTGTCATAGAAGTTTTCATCAGGATCAATCTTGCCATTGCCATTGATATCAATCGGTAAGGCATGTACGCCGGCCACTTGTTTGCGGGTTTTCAGATCATATAAGTAGGCCAGGTTGTTATAGCCTATGCCGGTAACATCCTTTTTAACCGCTTGCGCCAGGCCCGGATCGCCGTATACGCCGACACCGAGCAAGTCCTCTTGCTTCTTGCTAAAGTATTTGGCCCAGGTTTCAGCTGCGCCGGCAGCGTCCGAGCGGGTATAAATATGGATCGGCACGGGCACCTTACCGCCCAACTGGTTCCAGTTTTTGATCTTGCCGGTAACAAATACATCGGCAAATTGCGCCCGCTTTACGCCTTTTGCTTCAAGAATAGCAGCATTAGGATTACCTGCGTTAAATGTGGGAACTACCGCATCCTTGGTTACGAAGATGGTATAGGCGCCTTTTTTAACCTCTTCCGGGCTGATGTCTCGTGAAGCCAGGCCTATGTCAACCAGTCCTGAAAGGGCATCGGTTATGCCTTTGCCTGCACCACCGGCCGAGATGTTGAACACCACATTGGGATGCAGCTTTTTAAACTCCTGAGCCCATTTTACGGTGATAGGATAGAGGGCGAATGCACCGGAAATATTAATAGTGCCTTTGAGGTCATCAGCTGCAGGCCTGGGTTCATTCTTTTTGAATGAGGACAATGTGGCTATAATTCCCGCAGTTGCTATCAGGCTCAGAACGGTTTTATGCCCGAGTAATATCTTTTTCATTATATTTTGTGTTTGGGTGGTTCGATTTAATTCTTAGAATGCAATCTGCAACTGTGCCTCCAGGATATTGTTCTTGATCTGCACAGCAGCTTCCTCATGACGGAAGAGGTAATCGACAGACAGCTTGGTCCATTGGTTGAATACAAAATTTACGCCGCCGGTGTAGATGTAAGTACGGTCTGTTGGGTTGGTTTTGTTAGGATCGTACGTGTCGTATTTCGCTTCTAATTGCACGAATTTAGGGACAACGAAGTAGCCGGCTTGTGCATACCAGCCATCTTTGTTAACCGCAGCATCCTTGCCGTGCAGGTATTCGGCAGTAAAGGAAAACGGACCCTTTACAAAATGCCCGTCAATGCTGTAGCGGTTGCGCGCCTGTGATTTGATGCCATTTAATGGAATATCTTCGCCTTCATACAAACTAGCGCCGAAATCAAGACCCTTCAATGGGTGAATCCCCAATCTGGCAGCTATGTCCTTATAATTGTTATTATCAGTAGTCACATCGTAACCTGCGCCATTAAATACACCCAGCGTGTAATCAAAAAGGTACAGGTTATTTACTTTGGCAAAGCTGCCACTAACCTGAACGCCTAAATCTCGGCCATTTTGATTGCCTATAACGTCCTTTGAACGCCCGGCTAATGCTTCAACCACTTGCGAGCGATCAATAAATTCAAGTTGCGAATCTGAAACCAGGCTCTCATAGGAGAGGGGCACTTTAAACTGGCCGGCAGTGATTTTTAGGTAATCGCCAAATTGATAAGAAGTATAAGCGTCGAGCAGTTTTACATTAGCGGCAAATTCGGTATAGACCTCATAGCTCCACTTATCGGTGATAAAGCCTTTGGCGTCCAAACGTGCACGATGCAGGTCGAATGCATCATTTACGCCTGTTTGTTCAAAGCCCTGGTAACGGGCTTGTACCAGCCCGCTTATTTGCAGGGCACGACTGCCAATAGTAATGTTGTGCTGGTTTTCATTTTCTTTATCACGTTTGGCTTGTTCTTTTATAGCTTGTTCAGAACGGATAGAGTCGGCTTCCTGCTGGGTGATCAGGTTTTTCTTGATCAGGATATTGAGCAGGTCCTCATTTTGTTGTGCTTTTGAAATGGTAACGATCGATAGTAAAAAGGTAAGCAGAAGCAGGGTTTTAGAGTAGAATGTTTTCATTTTGTTGTTAGGGGCCTAAGTAAATTAATTGTGGGATGTTGTTGTTAATAGCTGTTTGTAATCAGCTGGCTCTTAAGTTAATATCACCTATTTAATCTATATTTTCTATATTGTATATCAATTTAGTAGTGTAAAAGTATACATTTCGCATTATACTGTCAAGAAATATTTTTAAAAAGTATAGTAATTTTGTAGACTAATATTTATATAGTGTTAATAGTCACCTAGTTATTAGTTTTATATAAAGTGATCTTGAAGTAAAAAAGAACCCGCTGTTTTTTAGACA
>JAICXZ010000345.1 GCA_025934475.1 Mucilaginibacter sp.
CAGCGCATACAGCGGCCGGGTATTTTTCAGTTGAATCCATTTGTCGATCATTCCAATCCGCTGTTTCTCAATTCAGGCAACCCGCAATTGAAACCCGAGTTGGACAATACTTTCGATCTTACTTATAGCAATTTTAGTCACGGTTCAATTAATCTCGACTTGAGTTACGCCTTTTCCAATAACGCGATCCAAAACGTTTCACACCTGGTGAACGATTCGGTGACCTTCACCACGTTCGAGAACCTGGGTACACACAAAACACTCGGATTGAATGTCAATACCAACCTGACGCTAGCCAAAAACCTTACGATGGGGCTTAATGGTCAGGTAAATCATATATGGCTAAGCGGTACCTTTCAGGGAGGCACTTATAATAATGATGGTTTTACCGGCAATGCCTTCGGGAATATCAGGTATAAGTTTGGAAAGGGATGGGGGGTGTCATTTAATGCAGGATATTTTAGCGGACAGATAAACCTTCAGGGCCGCTCAAGCGATTTTATCTTTAATCAATATCTCCTGTCAAAAGAATTCTTTAATCGCAAAATGACCATTGTGCTGGTGATGAATAATCCTTACAGCAAGTTCAATACGTTCCGCAATACGATAAATGCCAATGATTTTTACCAGACTACCTTCAATCAAAATTACTACCGCTCATTCGCACTTCGCTTCAACTTTAGAATAGGTAAGCTCAATAGCCAGATCAAGCGAAACGAACATGGTATCGACAATGATGACCAGAAGAAAGGAGGAGGAAATAATAATAATTCGGGCGGTGGAAGCAAATAGGACTTAGCCTTTAGTAAAAGCTCCGTTACAAAACTAACCAGTTAGTTAAATAATGTTAAAATGCTTTCCTTTGCGGCTAAATCAAACTATCTTCCTTCGACTAAACATCTAAACCTTAATGAAACTACTCCTTGTTACCCTTATCACGTTTTTTGCCGTTGGCTTTGCATTTGCCCAAACCGCTCCAGCTCCTAATGTTACTATTAAAGGCACGCTGATTGATTCAGCGACGCAGGCTCCCATGAGTTTTGTTACCATTACCTTAAAAGATGCTAAAACCGGGGATGCCATCCGGGCTGTTGCCTCGAAGGACAACGGGACTTTTACAGTTAAAGCTGCTCCAAACAGGCCCTATCAACTGGCCCTGGTTTTTATTGGTTATAAAAATAAAACCGTCAAAATAACTGTAGGCGATCATGATACCGAACTTGGCAAAGTACTTATGCTGCCCACAAGCAAAGGGTTGAACGAGGTTGCAATTGTTGCAACCAAGCCGTTGGTAAAACAGGAGATAGACCGAATCAGCTACGATGTGCAGGCTGACCCGGAAACCAAAACGCAGAATGTACTCGATATGCTGCGTAAGGTGCCCTTGCTTACGATTGACGCTAATGACAACATCCAGTTAAAAGGGAACTCAAATTATAAAATACTCATCAATGGCAAGGAGTCGTCACTGGTGGCGCACAATCCATCGGATGTATTTAAATCGATGCCTGCGAGCAGTATCCAAAAGATAGAAGTAATAACCACTCCACCCGCAAAATATGACGCGGAGGGTCTGACAGGTATTATAAACATTATCACCAATAAAAAAGTTGATCAGGGTTATAATGCCAGCGTTAATATGCGCTATAACAGTGTGTACGGTGCTGGCGGCGGGGTCTCGCTCAACCTGAAAGAAGGCAAATTCGGGTTCTCGATGTATAGCGGTGGCAGCGACAGGAGGGGGATACATAGTTCTTCACAAAATTCATTGATTACATCCGGCAATTCTGCGTCCGACCTTGAGCAATCAGGCTCAGGTGTGCAGAACGGACATTTTCTGTATACCAGTGAACAGTTAAGTTACGAGATAGACACGCTGAATTTGTTAACCGCCACGTTTGACGGGAACGGCGCTCTATTCAATAATATTAATAGCCTGTTTTCGCAGACGTTTGATCCGGCAGGTGACGTGACCCAAAGATATGGCCAGACGAGTACTGGATCGACTCATTGGAATGGATTAGATTTTGGTGTCAATTATCAGCTGGGATTTAAGAATAATAAAGATCGATTGCTTACTATCTCTTACAAATATTCAAAATCGCCCAACACGCAGAACAACAATCTCAATATTTTCGACAGGTATCAATATAACCAGCCGTCGCTGCAGCAGCACAATAATACCGGTACCCGCGAGCAAACCTTTCAGGCCGATTATGTGCACCCATTAAAAAAGTTGAATATTGAGGGTGGTTTAAAGGCAATATTGCGCAACAATTTCAGCGATTTTGAAACGGCCAACCTCGATTCGTTGACCGGTGAGTATTTGAACTATCCGCAGGCCGATAACAATTTTAACTACAAACAGGATATTTATAGTTTTTATAATACCTACCAGCTTAATCTTGACAAATGGTCCTTTAAAGGCGGTGTTCGTATCGAGAATACCGTTGTGCACGCCAATTTTGTAACCGAAAACAATACGCCGCTAAATCAGAACTATACCAATGTGATTCCTTCTGTTTCGATCCAGCGGAAGTTTAAGGGATCGAGCATCAATTTTGGGTTTACCAACCGCATCCAAAGGCCCGATATTTCACAGTTGAATCCGTTTGTTGATAGTTTGAATACCAAATTCATCAGCACGGGTAATCCAAATTTGCGACCTGTATTAAACCACAATTTCGAGGTTAATTACAGCAAGTTCGGCAAAGGGTATATTAACCTGGGACTAAGCTACTCTTTCGCAAACAATACTATACAAAATGTAACTAAGCTGCTGGATTCAGCTACCACCTTTACTACCTATCAAAATGTGGGCAGTGATAAAAACCTGGGCGCAAACGTAAGTGTAAATTATCCAATCACTAAGAAGCTAAATCTTAACATCAACAGCAGCATATCCTATGTGTTTCTTCGCGGATTTATTAACGAAAAATTGTACTCAAATGAAGGTACGCAGGGATATGCGTTCGCCTATGCAGGATATAAATTTAATGATACCTGGCGAGCCGGAATAAACGGTGGCTTTTACAGCGCCAATGTATTGCTGCAAGGTAAATCAAGCGCCTATGTGTTTTCATCGGTAAGCGCGTCGAAGGATATTCTGAAAAAGAAGGTATCGTTTTACCTTTCGGTAAATAATCCCTTTAGCCAGTATCGCAGCTACCATAGTTTTACGCGCGATGATAACTTTTATCGTAGCAGCATCTCCCAAAATCCATATCGGTCCATCAATATTGGTTTTAGCTATCGTTTTGGAAAGCTAAGTGCCGAGATCAAGAAAAACAAGCGCGGCATCGAAAACGATGACCAGAATAGCAGTAACAAAAGCGGCGACAGCGGCAGCAAATAAATCGCTATTTTCGCCGCATGAAACTATATGGGATACCCAATTGCGATACAGTAAAAAAAGCACAGACCTGGCTGAAGAATAATCATGTCGATTTCGAGTTCCATGATTTTAAGAAGGAAGGTATCTCAGCTAAAAAACTGCAGGAATGGGATAAAAAGGCCGGCTATGAAGCTTTTCTGAACAAAAAATCAACAACCTGGAAAGATGTTGACGAAGCTACTAAAGAGACCATCACCTCGTTCGATAAAGCAGTGCCATTATTGCAGGAGAAAACCAGCATGATCAAAAGACCCGTTATTGAAGATGGTAAGTTTTTATTTTTTGGGTTTGATGAGAAGGTTTACCGGGAGCATTTTTTAAAATGAGAATATAGTCAATGGTCCATAGACCATGGTTTTACCTTGGCTGGCTATGGACCATTGTCCATGGACTATGGACTAAAATTAATCAACTTTTATATAAGCCACTTTCCTTCCAATATTTCCTTCATTATCCATGCCTTCAATTACAACACGGTAATTTCCCGGTGTATCGGCATTATAGAAGTTGAATGAGGCGTTGCCTTTTTTGTCGGTGACAACTGCAGGATTCCAGTAAATTGTGCTACGCAAATCAATGTGTGGGGTAGCTGTATTGTTCTCATATTTCGGCGAGTAAAACCCGCGGGCCTTATAGTAACCCTGAACGGTTATAGGTAATATACCCATAGCGATCATATCTTTAACCTGGAGGCCAAACGTCGTATTAATAATCAAAACATTATCATAGTCTATCCCGACTGCATCCGTAATCACCTCAATATTTTCTATTGATCCGGTATTTATATCATCGATATTGAAGTTTCTGGGCATTTCAACGCCGTTCCATACAACCATTACTGGTTTATTAAAATGTTGATGGAAATGTATTAATCCGGCAAGCCTTAGAGAAAGCGAACCTCCATAAAGTATTTTATCCCCGCTAACTACCTGGTCGGCTACTCCATATTTCGTCATAGTCACCGGTTTGCTTTTTCTTGCCGTTATTTTTACCTCTTTCAGATGCCTTGTGTTACCGAAACCATATTTTAGGTCTGTCTCTTGCTGCTTCCGGGTATTGATGAGGTAGGCGCTCATATCTGGCGTTCCTGTAAAAGATGATGCCTCCACCGAACTTGTGTAAAGCAGGGGCTGATCCTTATTGAAAATCAGCTTTGTAGTATTCTTGCCATTCTTGTTTACCGCTTGCAAAACAAATTTGGCGCTATCGGTAAATGATAGGTTGTTGAAGTGAAATTCGCCAGTATTGTCTGTGGTGTCATTTAACAAACCTTTATAGTCTACGGGTAACAAGGCAACGGCGGCTTTTGATATTGGTTTTCCAGATAGATTAGTCACTTTGCCATCGATTGAAAGCCCTGCCTC
>JAICXZ010000637.1 GCA_025934475.1 Mucilaginibacter sp.
GAGTATAGCCCTTTTTTGCAGTCATAACGATATACGAAGCGGATGAGAGCAGATAAGGAACCAGCATACCCAACGTAGCAAGCAGCAACAAAAATCTGAATTGGTCTACCAGCCCTTTAGTAAAATTCATTGCGATTAATGCCGATATCACCGTGCAGCTAATAATCATCCCGGCTGCCGGCACACCCTTTTTATTAGTGCGACCGAATATTCCGGGGAAGAGCTTGTCGCTGGCAATGGCTAAGGGTACCTGCCCCAACATCAGCGTCCAGCCGTTTAATGCTCCAAGGGCCGCAATGGCAACGCCAGCACTAACAATATATTTGGCCGAAGGTCCGTAAATGACAGCCGCCGCATCACCAAATGGGGTTGGCGATTTTCCAAGTGTAGCCGCGGGAATGACACCCATCACACTAAAACTTCCGAGTATATATACTGCTGTAACAATCAGGCACCCTAAAATGGTCGCTCTCGATACCGTCTTAGCCGAGTTCTCGACACTGCCTGCTGGAATCGTCGCGCATTCTATTCCGACAAATGCAAACATTGTCATAGCCGCAGTTGTCGTTATGGCGTCAAATGTGGGCTTACCGCTCAGATTGAAAGGATGAAAATTCGCAGCCTTGATAAAGAGCAGTCCGCCAATAGCGACCAAAAGCAGCGGGACCAACTTTAGTATCGTAGTTACTAATTGAAATCTGCCTGATAATGCAACTCCCCCTGTATTGATCCAGGTGATAAACCAGATAGTAATAAGTCCGGTTGTTGCTGCAATGGCCGTGTTATGAGCCAGGGCAGGGAAGAATGCGCTCATGGCGCTGATAAAGGAAACCACAATGGCTGTGCAGGCACAACAAGTGCTGAGGCAATAACCCCAGGCCACCAGGAACGCCGGGAAATCGCTGAGCCCTGCACGTGTATAGGCATAGGGGCCGCCGGTAACCCCAGGTTCCAGCTTACTCATATTGCTGAATGTTTTGGCGATGAAAAATGCACCAACCGCCGAAAAAAGCCAGCCTATTAAACCAATGCCACCATAGGCAGCCATGGCTGCAGGCATCAGGAAAATACCTGAACCTATCATATTGCCTACTACCAGCGAGGTGGAGGTCCACAGGCCAAGTTTCTTCGATCCGTTATCTGTCATTGTTTTTGTGTTAAGGGGAATCTAATATAGCAACATATGAATGATAATCGATCCGGAGGAAGTATTTCGATTGGTTCCGTTAATTCCCAGGCAAATGTTTGGTTAAGTACAAAAGATTTTCAATAAAACCAACGATTTATTGAAATGCAGCGTTGTTTTTATATAAAAATTTAAATTTTTGAGAATATTTATTAAAAAATGATACATTTATCCATGTATTTATGAAAATTTATCAAAAAATAATTGCTTTTTTGGACAAACACTTTATAAATTACAGCTTTCAAAAAATAACTGATCAAATCTTAGTTATCAACAACGGGGAATTATGCAGGAATCAGCTTATTTTAACGAATACTATCCCATAACTGGCGTTTGGGACGAGATGTATGAAAATAATGGCATCCGGTCGCACTATAGCAAAGTGATCGAATATCTTTCGCGCGAATCTTCGGATGATCTGACACGCAAGGAAGAACTGGCCAAAAGACTGTTCATGAGCCAGGGCATCACCTTTACCGTTTACAGCAGTGGCGAAGGTATCGAGAAAATATTCCCGTTCGATATCATTCCTCGCATTATTACTGCCGACGAATGGTGCTTTGTGGAGAAAGGCATTAAGCAGCGGCTTCGTGCACTCAACCTCTTCCTAAAGGATATTTACAACAACCAATTCATTGTAAAGGATGGCAAAGTTCCGATCGACATCATCTATTCGTGCCCGCATTTCCTGCGCGAAATGTACCGGTTGGATGTACCTTATGATATCTATGTTCACATTGCAGGCATCGACCTGATCAGGGATTATGACGGCACTTTTTATGTACTGGAAGATAACCTGCGCACACCTTCGGGAGTAAGTTACATGCTTGAGAACCGCGAGATTACTAAACGTCTCTTCCCCGATCTGCTGCCCCATTGCGGTGTTCGAAGCGTGATGGAATACCCGTCAATCCTGTATAAGAACTTACTATCCCTTTCACCAAGGCAGATCAGCAATCCGACGATTGTTTTACTAAGTCCGGGCATCTATAATTCGGCCTATTTTGAACATACCACCCTTGCCCGCCTGATGGGTGTTGAGTTGGTAGAAGGCCGCGACCTGGTGGTAAAGGATCAGAAGGTTTATATGAAAACCACCGTCGGGCTGCAGCAGGTGGATGTAATTTACCGCAGGGTGGATGATGAATTCTTGGATCCGCTGGTGTTTAATCCGTCGAGTATACTAGGTGTGGCTGGTATCATGGGCGCATACCGAAAAGGTAATGTCGCTATTGTGAATGCAATCGGCAATGGTGTTGCTGACGATAAGGCTATCTATGTGTATGTGCCCGAGATGATCAAATATTACCTCGGCGAAGAACCGATACTGAAAAATGTGCCGACCTATCAGTTGGGTAATGACGATGAGCGTGAGCACGTTTTTGCCAATATTAATAAGATGGTGGTGAAAAAAACCAACGAAAGCGGCGGTTATGGTATGTTGATGGGCCACGCTTCATCGGAAGAAGAAATAGACAAATACAAGAAAGAGATACTGAAGGCGCCACGGAATTTTATAGCTCAGCCAACTATCAGCCTTTCAGCCGCACCATGCTATATACAAGGCGCATTGCATCCCCGAAGGATCGATTTACGCCCCTATGCGCTTGTTGGCCCGGACGGGATTGAAATAGTACCGGGCGGCCTTACACGGGTTGCCTTAAAAGAAGGTTCGCTGGTAGTTAACAGCTCGCAGGGAGGTGGCAGCAAAGACACCTGGGTGTTGGCCTGAGCAGGTGAAAGCAGAAAGGTTAAAGGCGAAAGGTTGATTGTCCCATTATCCAAATAAATAAATCCGAAATCGAAATTCCGAAATCCGAAATAAAATAGATGTTAAGCCGAGTCGCAGCAAGTTTATATTGGTTGAGCCGTTACGTAGAGCGTAGC
>JAICXZ010000577.1 GCA_025934475.1 Mucilaginibacter sp.
ATACGTTGAACGTAAAAACGATGTTCTGCAATGGCATAACGGTAATATGCCCGAGGCCGTCCATTAAAAATTGTCCGGAATATCCCGCAAAATTAAAATTGTAAATATCAGGCTCTGAATCCAATGTACCGTCCGCTGTGGCATTTAAATAGTAATCCAGCTGCCCTTGCTGCGCCGACGTCAAATTACTGGTATTGGCAATCATACTATTGATCTGTGCGGCACTATTTTGCGTTAAAAAGCCATTAAGTTCCTCGTCGGGTTTTCCTCTGATGGTTCTGGTAATAACTCCGCCGGCATTAAGAGACCAACCAAGTCCCACGGATGAGGCCATTTCTTCTACCTTGTTGCCGCTTGAATGGTAACTTAAAGAGATAGGCAAGGTCAGATCGCCACTTTTGATGGTATAAAGAGGGATGGATATGTTTGGCGTACCGGTATACGGACTAACCGGAATGTTCCCATATTTTCCGAGCGCAGCTGCATCTGGCGACGCCGGAACAGGATTAGCTATAGCTACCCCCGCATCCGGGATGCTTGTTCCGGTGGTACTTATTGTATTTTGGGGTTTTAATTTTACGCCGATCTGGGCGATCTGGGCATGAAGTTGTTGAACAATAAGCAGAAAGAATAAAATACAGAAATTTTTCATGAAATTATTAAGTGATAAACAGGATAGGATTTATTTAAGTAAGCAAGTAGATATGATCTTGTCGACTGCTACTGATGAGATTTGGAATGAAGTTATGAATTGCATGAGGTTTAGGAATTAGAGGTTAGTACTTATAAATTGTGTATGGCATTTTGCTTGCAAGTATCTGAAATATGGGCAAAGCTTACAACCCGTGTTTTCACGGTATTTTATTTATAATTATTGAATGAGTGAGTGGTGAATGGTGGGTGGTGAGTGGTGAATTGTGAGTAGTGAATGGTCAGTAGTGAATAGTGAGTGGTGATGAATACTCGTAAAGATAGTGGCTTCCGGTAATAGAAGTGGTGACGGTGTTTTGTCAGTGGGTGGATGTCGGATGTCAGATATCGGTCGTCAGAAATCGTAATCTCTAATCTCCAGTCCTAATCTCTAATCCAAATCATGTTCACGAAAATAGGGGGTTTTGCATCGATTTTACGCTTTTTGAATTTTGGAGAGGTTGTTTATCAGGTGTTTATGAGAAAATGGCCCGTGGCAGGCGCGCGCGTGTTAACACATAGTGTATTGAAAATCTTTTCCATTCAGAGAGCTGCCTTATTCGAGTCAACCCGAACAGCCGGAAAAGAAGCTAATCCATTATTTTCTTTCCGCCCTCTACTGCCCCGTAGTCGGCACATCCTTACTATCTACATGTATCTCCCCGGTTGCCTGGCCAAATTTCCAATGGGTTAGGCCCTCGTCGCTCACGAAATCGAGGCCATCCAGGAGACTGCCATCGGTCATGCGCACGTGCACGGGTTTGCTGGAGTGTATCTGGCGACTGTTCTCGTCCCAGATCAGTTCGTCGGAGTGGAAGGTTTCGCCCTTTACGTTGGTGCCAACTACGTTTTTGTGCATCTCGATGACCTTGTCGGCCGTTTTGCGTATGCCGTAATCGGCGGTGAGGGTACAGGTTTGGTGCAGGCTGTCGTCGTAAAAGGTGATCTTTACGCCTTTGGGCATCTCGGTATAAGGCTTGGTTGTATCCTTCTTTTTATTATCGTTGTCTTTGGCGGGCGTGTAGTCGAGCATCAGCGGCGCTGTCATGTGCGCCTTAACCTTGGCCGAATCGCTGTAAACCACGTCCACGTCCGTAAAGCGTTGTATGGGTTTATTAACCTCAGCGGCCGAAATTTTTTGAAGGTCCTTCAGATTATTCTCGCACCCGCTCAGCAGGGTGGATACGGCAACTATTACCGTCAAAAATAGTCCGGATAATAATTTTGCCCTCACCATGGGTTACTCAAACTTATACCGCTGGAACCACCTGTCGTTCAGTGTAAATGCAAGATGGAAATTTACGTAATTCTCCTTAACCAGTCCGTTGGATATGGTACCGCGCTGACCGATCTCCGCCGCAAAATTCACCTTGTAAAATGCTGAAGTTGCGCGGTCGTGCGGAAGCGGTATGCCAAGGCCAAAGGTAAAAGCATGACTTTTTATATTGGTATTGTTGACGTTGAGGTAAGTGTCTTCATAAATAAAACCCAACTGGTAGCTCATCAGCAAAAGGTGGTTGGAAAGCGCATTGGGGTTAGGGATGATCTGGCCGCCGATATTAAACATCTTGCTGTTTTGCAGCCCCTGGGCAGCACCGGCAATAGTCAGATCGGACCAGTTACCCATGGTATAATCTACGCCGACAAGGTAGCTTGGACCATGATCAAGTGCAGGATCCTTCTGGTATGCGATACCAAAATGGTTAATACGCGGCAACTGTATCTTGGCTTTAGGATCCTGGGTGCTGATCAAACTATCCACCGGGTTATTCTGGTTGTTTGAGGAATCGTAGGTATACTGGCTTACGATAAATGTATGCTGTACATTGATCTTGTTACCGACGGAAGCTGAATAACCCAGTATAAGGTGCCTGGTTGTCGAAAAATCAATGGTATACTGCGCTCCGTAATCGAAGTTAAAGCCGCCTACGTGGTTGTCTTCTTCGATGCGTGAGTTCAGGAAATTAGCCAGGTTAGGAATCTCAGTATCCTGGTACTGCTTCAGGTTACCAAAAATATAGGATACATTACCGCCAATGGTCAGGTGCTTGCCAATAGCGAAACCATAACCGAGGTAGGCTTTTGACAGGCTACCATCGCCCGAATAGATCTGGTTAACCGCATTTGTATCAGCTTTAGAACCCGAGCCATAGCCCTTGGAAAAAGTTTGAGTAAAATGATAACCCAGATCCGAGTAGGGCACCAATCCCAAACCGAGCGCTGAGTGTTGCGTAACAGGGAAAGCGAATGAAAGATGGCTCAATTTGGTATTTCCCGTGCGCTGCTTTGTAGAGTCGTTTCTAAGCGTAAGCAGGTTAGTGGTGACGCCGGCGTCTATAACTGTATAGCTAATTGCGCCATAAGCAGCCGGATTAATCAGATTGATTGTATTGTAACCGCTGATATTATTAGTTGCTGTTGAGATGCCGCCCATGCCTATATTCTGCGGCAGCCACTGCGGCGTAACATCACCGATACCATAACGGGAATATGGCGAACTGGTGGTAGCAGTTGATTGCGATTTTGCTTCCAGCACGCACACAGCAAGCAGAATTGTTATAAAGAGCCTGGTATATTTAATCATTAGTTGTTTGTATAGCTGCGTTTAATCCTTTCAGAACCAAATAAGGCTCAATTTTAACGTAGGGGGCAAAGATGCTATTTTTCAATACAGTATCAAAAAAAATACCGTCGCCGCC
>JAICXZ010000158.1 GCA_025934475.1 Mucilaginibacter sp.
GGTTTGCCCGTTGAGGGTTATGATTTGCGGTTTGTAGCCGGTGAATCTAATGGTCAGTACATCGTTGGTTTGCGCACTGATGGTAAATTGCCCGTTTTGGTCGGTTGCGGTACCTTGTCCGCTTGATTTGACGATGACGGTCACTCCGGGCAATTTTTCTTTGGTTGTGGCGTCGCTTACTGTTCCTCTTATGGTAGTCTTTTGGGCAAGGGCATAGCTACATAAAAGAACGGCAATAATAAGCAGTAGAGATTTTTTCATAAAAGAATGGTTTGACGTGTAACATAGTTGTGACTGAATGTAAACGTAAGTTAATATCTTTTATCGAAATACGAAAAAGAATTGAGTATTATTTAGATAATGACAAATAATAATATATGATTTTGATCAGATGAACTTTTACCGGATGGCGGAAAATCCCGCTTTAACGGATGCCAGGTAATAAAAACTTAACACTACCGCTCAAACACAATTTGGTTCGGATGGTTAGAAAATCATATATTCATGTTTAATTAATGATTCAGATACCCTATTAGAAAGCAGCTTATGAAACGACTTCTACCTTTTCTGGTCCTTCTTGCAGCAAGTTTGACAGGTTTTTCCCAGACAACTCCACCCGCTCCCAAAGACACAACCAAAAAAGACACGCTATGGAAGATACATGGTGTCAACACCATTCTTATTAACCAGGCTTCGTTCTCTAACTGGGCGGCCGGCGGTGTAAACGCAGTGGCATTAAACGCACTTTTTGATTATGATTTTAACTATAAAAAAGATAAGTGGAACTGGGATAATAAAGCCATCCTGGGCTACGGTATAAGCAAAACTAATGGAATCGGCTGGCGCAAAAACGACGATCGCATCATCCTCAATAGTTTGCTTGGTTACCAGGCCGCCAAATACTGGCTCTACACGTTCTACATGAACTTCCAGACGCAGTTTACCAATGGATATTCTTATGATGATAATAATCATACCCGCACTTTAATATCGGCAGATTTCGCACCGGCTTACCTTACGTTCGGTCCTGGCTTTGCTTATAAGCGGTCGGATAATTTTAGGATCAACCTTTCGCCCCTTGCCGCGCGTTTTACCTTTGTGCAGAATGATTCGCTGGCAAATGCCGGCGCCTTTGGTGTAACTCCCGGTGAGCACACATTTGATGAGTTTGGTGCTTCACTTGACGCATACTTAAAGTTTGACCTGGCTAAAAATATCCAGTTGGAAAATATCCTGAAACTGTTCGAAAACTACCTAAAGCAGCCGGGGAATATCTATGCGGATTATGCCCTTAACCTTTATATGAAGGTAAATAAACTGGTTACTGTAAACGCCGGCGTCGAGTTGATCAACGACCCGAATGCACTAATACCGCAAACCGTGAACGGTGTAACTACCAGCCACTCGCTGTTCCAGGTAAAACAAATTTTTGGTGCTGGGTTGACGTATAAGTTTTGATTGTATTGGTTGTAGAAGTTATAGAGGTTGTAGTGGTTAGTAGCAACCGCCCGGTCTTCAATGCTGGTGCGCGCGTGCCGCGCGTTCTACAATGCCTTAATCCTGGAAATAATCCGTCGTCTTCGACCCGGTAACAAAAGCTGGGATCAACGCCCGTTTGCTGATAATGATCTCGGCGATAATAAGATTGGGCACCCAGCACAGCCATGAAATAGCCAGGTATGAAGTAATGAAGTCCCAATGCATTAACTGCGTACAGAACGGCAGGTAAATGCGTAAGGTCACCGCTGCAAATGTTAGCGCGTAGTTGCGTATCATCCAGTTCTCGTGTTGCTTGAAATGTTTTTTGAGGATGGTGGCATAGGCTTTCGTCACGCTGAAGAACCAGCTTATCGCTAAAAATGAAAAACCTACACGCGATATAATTCCACCTGATGCAAATTGCGCGATATAAAAGCCCGCAATACTACTCAGCATCACCGAAAACACATAGATTTTACCCAGCGCACGATGAAGGTTAAGCCGCGTATTACGGATATTGCGACTGAATTGTGTCCAACCGATCAGCATGGCTATCCCTCCAAAAGTGATGTGCATATAGAATGCGGCGTGCCAGATACGGTCGGCCAGCAATTCGGCTGATTTGCTGGAAAAAAGCCCCTTACCGTGCATGTCAACTAAATAATAGATAAGCGGGTATAGGCCTATCGAAATAGCGGCAACGCCGAATACGGTCCAGAGGAGGTACTTGAGCTTCATAATCTGAGAATTTTAGTGCGTCGGTTTGGGCTTTTGGACTAATAAATATACGCAAACGTTACAAACGTAGTTCTCAGATTATCAATTTATTTGGATGACTCAACTATATCGCCGCTATCCACGCGACCACTCTTAACGTTGACGTAATTTTTGCCGCGGTACGACTTAAAATCGGTGAAATAGGAGGGGATACCCTCGGCTGTTGACTCCTTTGATCCATTCATCACTGCATAATGCAAGTGCGGAAATGTCGCATTGCCAGAAAAGCCAACCTTGGCAATCAACTGTCCGGGCCTCACCAGCATGCTGTTCCTTACAATGATGCTTCCCTTTTGAAGATGGCTCAACACACTGAATTCGCCGTTACCGTGATCGATGATCACATAATTGCCCAGACCAAGCGGATCGGTAGCAGCAGACGAATAGGGTTTTAGTGTTTTGCCATTGAAATCGTTATCCGGAATATCATTTTGCATTTCGACCACGATACCCGTTGCCGGCGCATAAACAGGTTTGCCAAAAGCATACCAGTTGTCGCGTTTGAAAGGATCGGATTCGTACATATTCCCCTGGTCGTCTACACTCGCGAAGTCGAATGCATAGCGGTTTGATTTAGCAGTAACGCCTTTTGTAGGGTGTTCAATTATTCCCGCGGGGCCATTATTTTGGCCCGGATAAAAATTGTGGCCATCCAGTACAATCAGCTTACCTTTTAGTGGCAGACTGAAGCCGGTCTTTGGCGTAAAGGTCCTTGGGGTAATTATCTTTTTGATTGATAAGTCGAAATCAACTGGGAGCCGTTTTTTGTCATTTGCCAATTGCTGAGGCGAGTCGGCATAGTCGAAAAAGAACTCGTATTGCAGGAAGGTGATCTTTGCATCTGGCGCAAAAGAGTAGAATGGGTTAAAAATATCGACAGCTTCGCCGGGCTTCAATAACGTATTGCCGATAGCTTTTAAACCTGCTGCTTGTGCATTCACATTGATGGACTGTTTGGAAACGGGTTTCACATACGCATCCATCACGGAAGCAGCAATAGTAGCCAGGTATAGGGTGTGCTTGCTTGTATTTTTAACAACAATATCAAAGTTTAGATAAAGGCCATTCGGGTCCTTCTCAATAAGCGGATTAGCAGGACTGATAGCCACAGATGCAGCGTCAGCAGGTGTGGTGGATGCAGGTGAACTCGTATTTGCAGTCTTATGCGATAAGATACCGCCGGGTACCAGCAGCATGCAGATCATAGTAATAGATTTAAGCATATTCAGGTTGAATGGGGGATTAATGCAAAATTGATATTAATTATTCGTTGATAACTGGCAGCGCAATAATTTATTTGCATACCGGGTATCGCATCAGTTAAACTGTCCATTCGTCACAAGATTACGTCCTCTGGTCAAAAAAGTTTCAAATACGTGTCATCCGAAGGTTTCTTTGAATCAAAAAACAACGATTATGGAAACCACACAACGACAATCATACCTGGATTGGTTAAGAATACTCTCTATACTGGGCATACTATTCTTTCACTCAGCAATGCCTTACGATCAGGGCGACTGGTGGCACATCAAAAACAAAGAAACCAGCGACCTGATGATGGAGGTTGCATTTTTTATGCACCAGGTGCGTATGCCGCTGCTGTTTTTCATTTCGGGCACGGTAAGTTATTATATGATGCAGAAGCGTACCAGCCTGGGTTTTATCGGGCTGCGTTTCCGCAGACTATTTATCCCGCTATTGGTGGGCATGTTTATTATAGTTCCGCCCCAGATTTACATGGAACGGCTGACACAGGGCTTTAAAGGTAATTTTTGGGATTTTTATCCCAGCGTGTTCAAATTTGTGCCATATCCCAAGGGCAGCTTTAGTTGGCATCACCTGTGGTTCATTTGCTACCTGTTTATTTACGACTTGGTATTTGCACCTGTATTTGCCTGGCTGGTATCGCCTAAAAGTCAGGCATTTCGCGAAAAGCTGGCGGTATTGGCTAAAGGCAAGCTGGTGTTTCTACTGGCGGTTCCCAGCATTATTTGGCTTGGTCTGTTAAGCTGGAAGTTGCCCGAAACTAATGATCTCCTTCACGATGGCTGTTATTTCGTTTACTGGCTGTCGTTTGTGCTCGTCGGTTTTATTTGCATCCTGCAGCCTAAGCTAATGGATAGCCTGGAGCGTAATCGCCGTTCTGCACTGGCTATAGGTTTCCTGAGCTTTATGGCGATGAACTACATGCGGTGGAATAAAATAGAGCCGGGTTACCCGAACTGGCACTTCGAGGGCGAATTTTTCTATACTGCATTTAGAAGTTTGCGTGCCACGATTGGGTGGGGATGGGTGTTCGCTTTGATAGGCTACGGCAAACATTACCTTGATCAAAAACATAAGGTGCTAAATTATTTGAACCAGGCCGTATACCCATTCTATATCCTGCATCAGACCGTAATCGTGATCCTTACCTATTATGTTGTACAGGCGCAGGAAACTATCCTGATGAAATATATATTCACGGTTGCAGCAACCTTCTTTATCTCGGTGCTTATATATCACTTGTTCATTCAACCCTACAGCGTGATGCGGTTCCTGTTCGGTATGAAGCCAAAGTCAAAGGTGAAAACTGCCGTGACAACGAAAAAGGAGGAATTAGAACCAGTTGTAGCGTTGTCTGCGTAGTAAAATGTGGTGCGTAGGGTGTCTCCCTGAGGCACTCGAAGGGTGAGCTCCAGGTCTGCCCACATGCTTCGAGGGCCTTATAATGACACCTTACCACTATCTCATAAGATTCTTATTTTTACAAAAAATGAAATTTTTCAGCAAGTACATATTCCCTGCCCTGTATGGTCTTTTGGTTTACTTTACCATCAGGTTGTTGCATGATACCGATGTTCACCAGCATTTTTGGGAGCGTGCGTTATATATCAACCTCGTTGAAATAGCTTGCTCAGTGGTGGTAGGGTATATCGCTACATACATTTTTCAATGGCTTTTTCGATATTATGATCGTCGCTGGCCTGTGCAGTTCTGCTACCAGGGTGTATTGCGTGAACTTTTTATCTTAGTGGGCGTTAACCTGGTGCTTGTGAATGTGGTTTTCGTACCGATGGACATGGCCCTGCATACAGATTGGCCGGCCTGGTGGATATCATGGGCCGATGTGGCCGATATCAATATGATTCCCACTTTGTATGCCATTATTTATTACGGCGTTGCCCGTACTAGCATTTATCTGAAAGCCTATGTGGACAACAAAGTACTGCTTGAAAAAGTAACAAACGAGCATCTGGAAACCGAGCTCAAATTCCTGAAAGCGCAGTATCATCCGCATTTTCTGTTCAATGCGCTGAATACCATCTATTTCCAGATGGACGACGATCACGAAGGTGCTAAGCGAAGCATCGAGAAATTTTCCGAACTGTTGCGTTATCAATTGTACGATCAGCAGCAGCAAGTGCCCGTTTTGCAGGAAATAGAATATTTACAAACCTTTATCGAGTTGCAGCAAATACGCAGCACAGATAAACTAAAGTTGAAAACCAATTTTGACAGCAAGCTAAACGGCCAACTGGTATATCCGCTGCTTTTTTTGCCCCTGGTAGAAAATGCCTTTAAATTCGTAGGCGGCGATTATAAGATGCTGGTGGAAGCTAAGGCGGAGGATGGCCAGATTGAATTCCGGGTTGAGAATTCGATCCCGTTGATAAACCCTGCCCCAGCCAAAGCAGGCGGCATTGGCCTTGAGAACCTGAGCCGACGACTGAATTTGCTTTATCCCGGCAAACACTCGCTGGTATTAGAAAAAAGTGAAGACGAATTTAAAGCCGAACTAAAAGTGCGTTATGAGTGACAAGATCAGTTGCATTATTACAGATGACGAGCCTTTTGCGCGTAAAGGCTTACAGGGGTATGTAGAAAAAATTGTTTTTTTTGATCTGAAAGGCGTGTGCGAGGATGCTATCCAGCTAAGTGATATGCTGCAAAAGCAATCCGTCGACCTGCTTTTTCTCGACATCCAGATGCCACATATTACAGGCGTTGAGTTTTTACGCGCTATGCGTAATCCACCCAAAGTGATCTTTACAACGGCTTACCAGCAATATGCTATCGACGGCTTTGAACTGGATGTGATGGACTACCTGCTTAAGCCGATACCTTACGAACGCTTTCTGAAAGCTGCCTGGAAAGCAAGGGACTATTTCGCGCTACGTGAGCAGCCCGAAAGTTCAGTTCCTTACATTTTTGTAAAAGCCAACGGTAAGCTAGAGAAAATCACCTTTAACGAAATATTGTTCATAGAAGGGATGGAGAATTACGTCGCTATTTATCTTGAGAATAAGAAGATAGTCACCCATGCCACTATCAAATCGCTATTAGAAAAGCTGCCGTCAAAGCAGTTTATCCAGACCCATAAATCTTATGTGATTGCATCGGATAGGGTGGATACGATTGAAGGGAACACATTGCACATTGGTCAATATAAAGTGCCTATGAGCAAATACCTGCGTGAAGAAGTGTTGGGGCAGTTGGTGAAATAATCAAATTAATCAAGAATGTCACGAACGAGCAAGGGTTGGATTGCGTGTTAGGGCGAGGAGGAATCTTTTTAAAGTGGTAATCGGTTAAGCAATTCTGAAAAGATTTCTCTTCGCCGCGCAGCTCGCTCAAATGACATTTATTATATATTTTTATTCAATGGAAAAATTGACCAATATTCACCCCGGAGAGATACTTCAGGAAGAATTTCTGATTCCACTCAACTTAACTCCATATCGGCTAGCCAAAGAAACCAGAATACCACAAACTCGTATTTCAGAAATATTAAAAGGCAACCGCCGGATAACCGCTGATGCGGCATTAAGGTTGAGTCAATTCTTTGGCAA
>JAICXZ010000126.1 GCA_025934475.1 Mucilaginibacter sp.
AGAACGAACCTATAAAATGGAAGCGAAAGGATGAGATAGGCACGCTCATCAACGAATACAATACAATGATTTCGACGCTGGAGCAGAGTGCGCAAAAGCTGGCACAATCTGAACGTGAAAGCGCCTGGCGCGAAATGGCCAAGCAGGTAGCGCACGAAATCAAAAACCCATTAACGCCGTTAAAACTCGGGTTGCAACTGCTCGAAAAATCGTGGCGGGATAAGGACCCTAAATTCGATCAAAAGTTTGAACGGTTTAGCAAATCGTTTGTGGAGCAGATCGAAAGTCTTTCATCTATCGCGTCAGAGTTCTCGGCCTTTGCCAAAATGCCCGAGACCCGCATCGAACACCTTAACGTATTCGAGGTACTCACCCAGGCCGTGGTGGTATTTAAACAAATGGATAATATCAGGATATCCTTCCTGGCCCCTGAGCAGCCATTTATGATCAGCGCCGACCGCGATCAACTGCTCCGTTGCTTCAATAACCTGCTTAAGAATGCCATTGAAGCCATTCCCCAGGGACGGCAGGGTGTGATTGAAATCAACCAGCTTATTACTAATAAAAACATCCTGTTAAGCATTAAGGATAATGGTAACGGCATTGCCGAAAATCTGCGTGAAAAGATATTTGAACCCAACTTTACAACGAAGAGTTCGGGCACGGGTCTGGGGCTTGCCTTCGTAAAGAACTCGATCGAGAACGCTGGTGGCAAGGTTTGGTTCGAAACCGCAATGGGCGAGGGTACCACATTCTACATTAGCCTGCGCGAGGCGTAATAAGGCAATCAATGACAAATAAAAAAATCCCGCCTGTTCCGAAACGGGCGGGATTTTTTTTATGAGCTTTTGCTCTTTATTTTAAAGCGACGGTACCTTGTCCCATCGTTGAGTTATCAGAGTATAGCAGCACCGTATAAGTGCCTTTCTGAAAAGCAGGATTTCTTGGGCTCACCCAATCGATTGTAAACGTGCTGTTGTCGTTTTTAAAGTCGATTGACGTTTTATAAGTATACTGCAAGCTTTGGCCATCGGCAGTAAAATTGCCTGCGTCATTGCCGGTAATAAGGTTGCCGGTAGGGTCTATAACGCGTACATAAACGTCATGCAAAGCCTTTGGTGCAACATTATTGGTGGCAACAGTGAAGTTTATTTTGAGCTTCTTGGCAGGGTTTGCGCGGCTTACTTCCACTTCTTTACCGCTGCCTTTCACCTTGTAGGCTACAATATCAACCCTTCCTACTTTGAGCGCCTTGGCCACTGTCATGGAATCATTCAACGCCGAATTCTGCTTTGATAAGTTATCGGCTTTTTGTGATGTAGTGGCCAGGTTAGTCTTTAGTGTATCCCGCTCATTGCTTAAGCTGGTATTTTGCTTCTTCAGTTCTTCGATCTGTGCAGTATAATTGGCAACAAAATAACGCAACTGTTTTACGTCTTCCTGTGCTTTCGATAATTCGGCCTTGGTAAGTTTGCCTTTGTCTAACTGCACGCGCAGCGCTTTGATTTTGTTCTCCAGCGAATCGTTTTTGGCGCGGAGTTCAGCCGACATTTTGGCTTTGCCTGTGTTTACTTGCTCTATCTGGGCCTCCAGACTGTCAAGTTCTACCTTCAGGCGATTTTTTTCATCTTCCTGGTATACAATTTTCGTATCCGATTTATTTTTCTGCAGGTACAGGTATACGTCGGTTGCAAGCAAGGCTAGAACCACAACGATCAAAAAGTAAATGACATTGGAGTTCTTTTTAGGTTGTCCGGATTGATTTTCCATGGCTGTTTTCAGTTTTTAATTTTAGGTTGTGCAAAGTTTAATTTAGGGTCAGAGGCACATCTGCATTTACTATTGTTTAAGTTAAATTGTGTTTGGTGATAACTTTAACGGTTAATAACAACAATTTTAAATTATTGTTTTAGCAACTGTTAATTAATAAAACTAATTGAAATAATCGAGGTATTATTTTCAGTCATAGGGTCATATTTTTCGGGCAGTATGGGTTAAAAATAATTAGATTTTAAATAAAACACAAAACGTGGTTATTAATTGCTTGTTATACTAAAAAATTAAACCATCAGTTTATATCTTTGCGACTTTTAATATTGCCTTCCTGATGAGTGTAACTAGATTTTTTCTGTATCTAACCTTTCTGTTGTTCCTCTCTCTTCAGGCTTTCGGGCAAGTAGATACATCAAAAAGGCTGATCCCGGCCGACACCCCAAAGGCTAAAATTGATACTGTTAAACTTACCCGGAAACTACCGATTGCAAGGATTGCTCCTAAACGTGAATTCCGCGGCCAATGGATTGCCACCGTTGTAAATATAGACTGGCCAAGCGATCCGCATCTTCCGGCCGAGCAAAAAAAACAGGAGCTGATTAACATACTCGATGCTGATCAGCGCGCCGGAATCAATGCTATAATACTCCAGGTTCGGCCGGCTGCAGATGCCTTTTACGCAAAAAGTATCGAGCCATGGTCGAAATGGCTGACGGGTAAACAAGGGGTTGCGCCAGATCCGGCCTGGGATCCGCTGGAGTTCGCAATTATAGAAGCGCATAAGCGAGGAATGGAGCTTCACGCCTGGTTCAACCCATATCGCGCCACTTTCGACGCTAATTTTAAGAGTTTGTGCACTTGCCATATTACCAACAGTGTCCCAAGCTGGTTCTTCACTTACGGGGGGATCAAGCTTTTTAACCCGGGCATTCCTGATGTGAGGGACTATATAATTAAGGTTATACTGCATGTGGTAGATAACTACAATATCGACGGCGTGCATATGGACGATTATTTTTATCCTTACCAAATAGAGGGACAAAAGATTCATGATGAGGCGGCTTTTAAAGCCTATGGCGGTGAGTTCACCGACATAAAAGAATGGCGTCGCAATAACGTCGATCAATTGATTGAAGCGCTGAGCGATAGTATACATGCGCATAAACCTTTTCTTAAATTTGGTATTAGTCCGTTTGGTATCTGGAAAAATGCGAGCCAGGACCCTGAAGGCTCCGACAGTCATGGAGGCGATTCATACTACGAATTGTATGCCGATACACGCAAATGGCTGCAACAGGGCTGGATAGACTATGTGATGCCGCAGCTATACTGGAACATTGGTTACCACCTGGCGCCGTTTGAAAACATGGTTGACTGGTGGAGCGATAATACTTATGGCCGGCATCTGTATGTTGGCCAGGCGCCTTACCGTGCTTTTGAACCTCATTCAAGAGCTTTCCATAATCCGCGGGAAATCCCCAACCAGATACGGTACCTGCGTGATGACCCGAACGTGGAAGGCAGCTCATTTTTTAGCGCCAATACGCTGCTGAAGGACCCGCTGGGTTTTGCCGATTCGCTTCACTATAATTTTTATAAATACCCGGCCCTGCCGCCAACGATGCCCTGGCTCGATTCGATACCGCCTAACGCGCCCCGTAATGTGACTGCAAAGCTTAACGTAAAAAGCATAAACCTGAAATGGGATACGCCGACGATGGCGCCTGATAGCGAAGAAGTATACGGCTACGTGATCTATAGGTTTGGGGTAACGGACTCAGTTGACTTGAACAATCCGAAATACATCCTGCACATTCAGTACAATGCGTCAACAGAGTACACGGATGACAGCGTGGACCGCAATAAGCCGTACATTTATATCGTAACAGCACTAGATCGACTCAAGAATGAGAGTATGCCATCGCCGGAAGTGACGATCACGACGAACTAAGACATAAATTTTTACAGATTTATCAATTCTTGCTCTTTTAATCTTTCCAGGTAAAGATCAAGCTCAAGATCGCCCATGCCATATATTTTATCGGTATCCCAAAATTGCTGATAAATGGCAAGCCTGGTTGTTGCGCCATTGCGGTAAATGTCAAGCAACCGTTGCTCAACACCGTTCAAGCCATCGGCATTGACAACCAGACGGCGAAGATGCGCTTCAAGCGCGGGCTTTAACAATTGGAGCGCACCCCAGAAATTATTTTCATTGATCCATTTTTCCAAAGCACCGGTATCGCTTCGCACATATTGTTTCCAGGCCTCCGCTGCGACCGAAAAATCCGGTTCACCCAGTTGAACACGTATAGAATCATATAAAGAGACCAATTCTTCGCCATTCAACTCACCCATTCCACGAAAATTAGTTTTTCCTGGAAAATCACCGGGACAGATTAAATAAACATCAGGCGGCGATAAGTCGGTATTTTGGGTCAAAAGTGCCAGTACACCAAGCAGGTTGGCCTGGCAGTGCAGATCGAATTCAAACCACAGGTTAACCTCATCATAAGGCTCTTTCAACTTTTCTAACGGATTCACAACGGTCTTTGAATATTCTGCCGCCTTTTCGCCAAAGGTCTCACAAATCCATTTGGAACGGGCTTCCCAAAAATCACCGGAGTCGATATCTTCAGATAATGGACCCTGCGAAAATATTTCGCGCCAAACAAGCACATCGCCTTCCAGCCCTGTATCGCGGAAGCTGTGCGCTGTGGAATCGCCGTTAAGTACGTGGAGGATGTTCATTTATTCAAATATCGAAATAAACCAGCATGTGGTAAATTCGAAATTCAAAAAGGCTTAGCCTTCTTGAGCACCCCTGAAAAATAAACCAACCGCGAAAAATCCGACATCCGAAATTCTTTTTACTTTTATGCCCAATGCCAGCCCGCAACAAACTCTACTTCGCTTCCGACTTCCATTTGGGTACACCCAGCTATGTAGGAAGCCGTGAGCGCGAATCGATGATGGTAATGTGGCTGGATATGATCAAAGCCGATGCTGCCGAGGTGTTTCTAATGGGCGATATATTCGATTTTTGGTTTGAATACAAATATGTGATCCCAAAAGGCTACACGCGTTTTTTAGGCAAACTGGCCGAAATGTCCGACTCAGGCATCAAGCTCTATCTCTTCAAAGGCAACCACGATATGTGGATGTTCGACTATTTCCAGAAAGAGCTCGGTGCTACCATCATCAGCGATGAGCTGGTTATCGAACGCGATGGCAAGAAGTTTTTCCTGCACCACGGCGATGGCCTTGGCCCGGGCGACCAGTACTATAAGTTTCTTAAGAAATTTTTCAGGAGCAAACTATGCCAATGGTTGTTTGCCCGCATCCATCCCAACCTGGGCGTCGGCATTGCTGATCGATGGTCAAATCATAGCCGGGATACCAACATGGCGAAGGAAAAGAAAAAGCCAAATCCAAAGCGATTCGAATTTTTGCCGGCTTTTTGCAACGATCTGATCCAAAGGGAATATTATGACTATCTTATCTTCGGCCACCGACACCGCACCGAAGATATGCTGCTCAATAATGGCAGAAGCCGCTATATCAACCTCGGTGAATGGATATATACGCGCTCTTATGCGGTTTTTGACGGGGAGAATGTGGAACTCAAGCATTTTAATAACCCGTTGGAGGACGCGTCGACGCCGGTGGTAAACTTCCCTTAAGGGAAATGTCATTATTGCAAGTCGACTAGTCGACTCACCCCTGCCCCTCTCTGCAGCGCAAAGAGGGATCTTTTAAATTCCGGATAAAACAAAAGCCCTCTTTGACCGAGGTGAAGAGAGGGCGATCCAGCGCAACGTCGATCGGGTGAGTCGCGTAGGCGATTTTCAAACGTCTCTGCACACAACGTCCCGATGGGACGTATGATCGGTAGAAACCATTCAATAGTCATTTTTACGTTCCATCGAAACGTTTGGTAGTATGCGTCTGTCTCTCACCACCAAATCTCCCCGAATTTTCGTATTTTTGTGCGCTTTTTGCTGCAGCATTTATTTGCAGTCGAAAGGTAAAAGGTTATGTTAGAGAAATTAGAAGCAATAAACCAGCGTTGGAAAGATGTTGAAGCCGAATTGAGCAGCCCTGAGGCCATGGCTGATATGAAACGTTTTGCCCAGCTCAATAAGGAATATAAGGACCTTGCAAAGGTGGTAGATGAGTACAACGTCTATCGCAACATTCTGAGCAACATCGACACCAATAAAGATATTTTGGCAACAGAAAAGGACGAGGAGTTTCGTGAGATGGCCAAAATTGAGTTGGACGAATTGCTTGTAAAACGCGACGAGAAGGAAGAAGAGATCCGCCTGATGCTGATCCCTAAGGATCCGGAGGACGCTAAACATGCTATCGTGGAAATCCGGGGCGGTACGGGTGGAGATGAGGCGGCCCTTTTTGCGGGCGATCTTTACCGCATGTATATGCGCTATTGCGAAAAACGCGGCTGGAAAACAGAACTGGTTGATTATACCGAAGGTACAGCTGGTGGCTACAAAGAAATTGTATTTAACGTGTTGGCCGACGACGCCTACGGCACCTTGAAATACGAATCCGGTGTTCACCGCGTTCAGCGTGTTCCAGATACAGAAACACAGGGGCGTGTGCACACTTCGGCAGCCAGCGTTGTTGTCTTGCCTGAAGCTGATGAATTTGACATCGACCTGAATCCTGCTGACATCCGCAAGGACCTTTTCTGCGCATCAGGACCAGGTGGACAATCAGTAAATACCACATACTCTGCAGTTCGTTTAACACACATACCGACCGGTATAATTGCGCAATGCCAGGACCAGAAATCGCAATTAAAGAATTTTGATAAGGCTTTGCAGGTTCTCCGTTCAAGGATATATGAAATGGAGTACCAGAAACATCTCGAAGATATTTCCAAGAAACGTAAGACCATGGTTTCAACAGGCGACCGTTCAGCTAAAGTACGCACCTACAACTATCCGCAGGGGCGCGTTACCGAGCACCGTATCGGCCTGACTATTTACAACCTGCCCGAAGTAATGAATGGCGGCATCCAGGAGATCATCGATTCTCTCCAATTTGCCGAAAACGCCGAAAAGCTGAAAGAGGGAAGCATAGCTTAAATTGTTATTTCAGTAAAATTTTAACCTGCTTGTTAACAAAGGCAAGGCTTTCAGCGCATTTTCATTTTATTTTCATGAAAGGCATCTACTTTCGTAATGGTGATGCCCCGCTTTCCCCGGCCGAGCATCAAAGGAAAATTAAACCTTATGGTTTTGATTTTATCTGATGGTGTATAATTCGATCTATCTATGTTAGCAGTAAAAACTTACAACAGCGATCTTCACATTTTTAGGCGCACGTTGCGCTTAATGGGTAACCGGTTCGAGATAAGCGTGGTGGGCACAGATTCGGTATGGGCCGATAACTGTATTGACGGCGCGGTGAACGAAATTAACCGCGTGGAAAAACTCCTGAGTGCTTTTAGCGAAGACGGTCAGATCACCGAAATCAACCGCAATGCAGGTATTAAACCGGTGAAGGTTAACGCCGAGATATACCGTTTGATAGATCGTGCCCTTAATATATCCGAATTAACCCAGGGCGCATTTGACATTACATTTACTGCGAACGAGAAAAATACTGATAATAAATCCAAATCGGCTGATTACAAAAGCGTAGTGCTGGATACCGAAAAGAATACCGTTTTCTTGTCGGATAAAAATATGCGCATCGGTTTTGGCGCTATAAGCAAGGGTTATGCCGCCGATAGAGCCAAGTACATTCTTCAACTGATGGGTGTTGCAAGCGGTGTGGTAAACGCGGGCGGCGATTTATTGGCGTGGGGCCTGCAACCAAATAATGAGGCATGGACAATAGCATCTGCCGATCCCGATCAGAATAATCAGCCTTATTCAAGTATCAAGATCAGCAATATGGCGGTAGCAACTTCAGGCAACTTTGAAAGCGACGCTGCTATCAG
>JAICXZ010000690.1 GCA_025934475.1 Mucilaginibacter sp.
CAACTTATGCCATTCTTCGTGTATGGCAAGCCATTGGTCGCCGGTACATTTGTCCTTAGCTATCAGTTCGCGTACTTCGGGGTGGAAGATCTCCGCCCCTCCTCCGGGTATCGATTCCAGGCCGGCATCCTTCATCATTTTCATACCGGTGGCATAATCTATCTTAGCTTTTTTAAAGATGTAGTGGTATTCAACCGGCGTTAAAGCTTTGATATGCAAACCAGGACGATGCTCGCGGATCTTGCTGAACAATTCGGCATAAAAGGGCACATCATATTGCGGAAGTACGCCGCCAACGATGTGCACCTCAGTAACCGGCTCGCTATCATATTTTTTAACGATGTCCAGCATCTCCTCCATCGTATACTCCCACCCTTCCGAACGCTGCTTAATCAGCCGAGAGTAAGAGCAGAATTTACAGTCGTATACACAAAGATTAGTCGGCTCTATATGAAAATTGCGGTTAAAATAGGTTTTGTTACCGTGGCGTTTTTCGCGGATATAGTTAGCCAGTACGCCCAGGTAGCCAAGTTCGCCTTTTTCAAACAGTAAAACACCTTCGTCAAAAGTGATGCGCTCGTTATGTAAAACTTTGTGAGCAATTTGTTTTAAATCGTCGGGTAAGTGCGGGTCCTGAAGCAGGGTTTGCAAATTTTCTTCAGCTTCCATCAAAAAGAATTTCGGCAAAAATAGGAAATGTTAGTGTAATGGTGGTGTAAAGATGTTCAGGCGGATAAAATAATAGGCGGATGTGCAATTAAGTTAACTTTGACAATAGCTCTCTTTTAATACAAAAGCCACTATCAAATCGAAAATGTCAACAGATAACGAACGTAATCCCGAATCGATTAACGATAAACCAGAGGGTGCCCCCCCGTTGACCAAACAAAAATGGATTGTAAATTATCACGATCCCGATTTTACCATAGCGGGATTTGATCTCGGCGGCGGCCCTATCTACGAATATAAAGGCAAACGATTTACCGGGACAATTAGAGAATATTTTCTGGATGGTTCCTTAGGTATTGAGGAGACTTGTTTAAGAGGTTTTCCTGAAGGATTAAAACGCGGATATTACAGGAACGGTCAACTAGCGGAAGAAAGCTACATCACACATAATTGGCATTATGGGCCTTTTATTCAGTGGGATGAAAGTGGAGCTATAATAAAGGAGAGCAACTTTGGTTTTTCACTGCCCATTGCGAAATGGATATTGGCCATTGACGTATATTATTACGACAACACCGCCAAATGCGTGGGTGTACTGTTCAATCAGTTTAATGAAGACCAAAATGAGTTTTATGTGGAATACCTCAACGATATAGAAGAATATTTTCCCGGTGAGTTTTATAAAAGAGAACTTCCCTGTATTTTAAAGATTTTAGAAAAGGTTGACTTGAAACGGGTTTTTATGATAATGGTTGACAGCCATGTGTACATCGACAATGATGAAAATTATGGCCTCGGTGGAAAACTTTGGGAACAGTTAGATTGCGAAATACCTGTCATCGGCGTTGCAAAAACGCGCTTCGCCAAAAATATGGAAACGATCAAAGAAGTTTTCCGTGGCGAAAGTAAAAACCCACTTTACGTTTCGAGCATTGGCATGACCGTGCACGAAGCCGCATATATAATTACTACAATGAAAGGTGCTTACCGGGTGCCGGATATCTTGAAATTGTTGGATCAAAAAACCAAATCGGCTGTATAACACATCAAAACCGGGTCTGTCAGATCATCTAAATGGCGAATGGATCGAAATAAATGCTGACAATATTTTGTCAAAATCCTTCCGAAAAACGATGGATGTTTAAACAATTAACATTTTCGCAATTAACTAGAAGTCAAACTATTATGAACGATTTGATTTTCTGACTGATTCGGTCAATTTTTGTTAGCTACTCATTAGCAAGTTCTTATGCTGTAATTATTTTCAGGTGATTTATTTGATTCCATCTTTTTCAAAAAAAAAATTTTACCCGCCCTGGCGATTGGTTTATGTTTGCAAAAACCAAAGCATGAAACCAGAAACCATCGCCATACATGCCGGTAACCATATCGACGAGGGCTCGAAAGCCGTTATTCAACCCATCGTTACCTCCACCACTTTTGAGCGCGGACTGGATGGTGAGTTTCCCGGCGGACATATTTACAGCCGGTCAAGCAACCCCAACCGGGCTTTGCTGGAGAATGTACTGGCCAAACTGGAAGGCGGCGAAGATGCTTCGGCTTTTTCATCGGGCAACGCGGCAGGCATGTCGGTTTTTCAATCACTGGCGCCGGGAACGCACATTATTGCCCCCGATGATATGTACCATGGCTTGCGCAACCAGCTTAAAAAATTATTTGCGGGCATTTTGACATTTGATTTTATCGACGTAAATAATATTGATGAGGTAATGCGTCATTTGAAGCCCGAAACAGGGCTGATCTGGCTGGAGACGCCCTCGAACCCTTTGTTAAAAGTAACCGATATCCGCAAGATCGTGGCGCTTACCCGTCAGCATCAAATAAAAGTTGCCGTTGATAACACATTCGCCACTCCTATCTGTCAGCAGCCACTCGCTTTAGGCGCTGACCTCGTGATGCACTCCACCACGAAATACTTTGGCGGCCATAGCGATCTGACCGGCGGCGCTCTGATCACCGCACGCAAAGACGATTGGTGGCAAAAGATAAGAGATGTGCAAGGCTACGGCGGCGCCATCCCCTCTCCGATGGATTGCTATTTGCTGGCGCGAAGTATAAAAACGCTGCCTTACCGCATGCGCGGCCACGTACAGAACGCACAACTGCTAGCCGAATTCCTGGAAAGACATCCCAAAGTAGAAGCCGTGA
>JAICXZ010000592.1 GCA_025934475.1 Mucilaginibacter sp.
CAGCAGGAGTAATCATTCGTATGGCGTTATTTCCGCGGTCGGCAACATATAGATTACCATCAGGTCCCTCGGTAATTGCGCATGGTTGCTTGAAAGCTCCCCACGATGCTTTGGCACTATCGACAGTGATATTTAAATAACCTGCCGTGGTTGTGCCTGCCACGAGGCTTACACCACCGGTAGGTGTTATTTTACGAATCATGTTGTTATTCTGATCAGCAACAAATAAGTTGCCTTTGGCATCCAGCGCCACGCCCGCCGGCCCGTTGAATGCTGCAACATTAATAGCAGCTCCATCAACAAAAGCAGCGTAACCATTGCCTGCATAGGTACTTACTTTCCCGTCGGGAGTAATCTTACGTATCACATTGTTACCATAATCCGCTACGAAAATATTGCCTTGTGCATCCACCGTTAATCCAGCGGGAGCGTAGAACTCTGCATTGGCAGCTACGTCGTCGTCAACATATCCAGGAGTACCGTTTCCGGCAATTGTGGTAACCGTACCATCCGGCGCCATTTTTCGGATACGATTGTTAAAAGTATCGGCGATGTAAATATTGCCCTGAGCATCTATGGCCATCCCTCCCGGGTTGTTGAATTGCGCACCGGTTCCAATGCCGTCACCGAATGCGGCGGAGCCATTGCCGGCGAAAGTAGTAACAACGCCCTGTACAGAGGATATGGTAGAAGTGGTTGTAAACTTAATAACAGCACCGTAACCAGTTCCAAATCCATTGGATGCGTAAGCACGCAGGTAGTAGGTGGTGTTGGCAGTTAAACCTGTAAGATTCGTTACAAAAGAATTGGTGGTTGAAATAATGGCCGATGTAACTTTCGTATCGCTTATCGTCGGGGTTTGGTTGGAAGTACTGTAGCAAACTCCGTTTTCGGTCAAAAGTCCGCCCCCGCTTGTTGTAATGGTGCCGCCGCTTTGCGCCGTTGTCGTCGTAACATCCAGCATCACATCCTGGGTTACCACAGCAGGCACGCTTGTATCCGTTTTGGTTTTTTTACAGCCGCTGGCAATTACCAGGACAAATAGTGAGAAGAATATAACCGTATGTAGGTTTTTTTTCATTTAGCAATTATGTTTATTGTATCGCACTCAGCAGCATCAACTATATCTCTGCCCCACAGCGATCCCATTTTAAAATTTTCCGCAAACTTAACCAAATCAGGCCAATTTTTAACGGTTTTCAATAGTAGTTTAAAATTGTCACTTACTCAACCCATTTAACAAATATTAACAATATTCTAATGTGGTTAAAACCATCAAAAACATGTACTGTTGTTCTATACAGCAATACGATGAAAAACACCTTTTTATTACTCGCACTGTTATTTTCAATTCCTGTTTTTGCGCAAAAACAGAAAGCCCCTGTGCATGGCACCGTTTACGGCGCTAAGCCCGATACAACCGGCGTCATGGACGCCTCCAAAGTTGAAGGCTTCATGGATAAAAAAGCGCGCGTGAGCGTCGCCGTTCGCGGTAAGATTATCAAGGTAATTAAACCCCAGGGCGGATGGTTCACAATTGATGCGGGCAATGGGCGGACCATTGCGGCCCACTTCAAAAACGTTGGTGTAAATATTCCCAGGATACTGGCGGGCCGCACTGTAGTTATGGATTGCGTTGCCGCAAGGCAATTTATTGCAGACGATCAGCAACACCTTGCCGGCGATACAGTTAATGGCAAGCAACAATCGCATGTTAACGCTGATCCAAAACGAAGATTGATCTTCGAGGTAAAAGGGATGGTGGTGGATAGATGAGGCGAAAGGATAAAGGTCAAAGGTTTTATCCGTTTGCAGTCCGTCTAAGCACTGCCGGCTCGAGGTTGAGATCATTGCTGAAAAGCTCGATTACTTTTTGCTCGATCTCATTTCTATTTACCGAATTATCTCGCTTGGCTTTCAATTTGGTTTCCCTGGAAAGTTTATTGGCCAGTTCACCTACAGTTTTGAGTTGCATTTCTTTCCCAAATTTCCCCGCCAGTTTCAACCCGGCAACTGATGCCAGAATTCCGGCCGCTCCTGCAAGCCAGTTGTAGAAAAGCGTTGTAACCGATACGATCAATACAATTGAAAATAAAACGATAACCCATTGTTTGGCTTGAAGCAAATCTACTTCGAAGCCCAGATCTTCTTCTATTTGCTGTATGGCATTAATGCGGTTAGCTCTAGGAAACAACTTTGCCAGCTTAGTTTGGGGGGTGATACTGCATTTATCTATTCCTGTGGCATTTGCGATGGCGTTACGCAGCAAGTAAAAGGCGTGCTGGGTACTACACGCGTCTGAGTTTTCGTAATTGATCTTATTAGCGATCGCATCCGAAAGCTTTCTTACTGTTGTGGCTTCCTGCAAAACTTCGTGATCGAGCCGTATATTAAACGAACTCTCAATCTTTGTCATTACGTGGTGTGCATCAAGGGGATTGATGGCGCCAGGTTTAATCAATTTCTTACTCATACTCCCAAGTGCCAATAATACGACACTTTTTATGCCAATGTTTAGATTCTTTTCAGCAATAGGTCTCTGCACTAAAGGATAAAGGCGAAAAAAACGTTTCGCCTTTATCCTTTAACCTTTTATCTTATTTACTTAAGTACATCGATTTTTCCTTATACAGATGCCTGAAGTACGGATCTTCGATATTTGGTATGAAGCGAATCGCTTCGCCGGTTGATTTCATCTCGGGGCCAAGCTCTTTGTTCACCTCAGGGAATTTGTCAAATGAGAATACTGGTTCTTTTATAGCAAAGCCTTCAAGCTTGCGTACAATGTTAAAGTCCTTCAGTTTATTTACACCCAGCATTACTTTAGCCGCGATGTTGATATAAGGTACATCATAAGCTTTAGCAATGAATGGCACGGTGCGCGATGCACGCGGATTGGCTTCGATCACGTAAACCTTCTCGTCTTTAATTGCGAACTGGATGTTCAGCAATCCGCGCACGTCCAGAGCTCTCGCAATTTTCTCCGTATGCTGTTCCATTTGGCGAATCACATTCTCGGATAAATTGAACGGAGGCAATACCGCGCTTGAGTCGCCTGAGTGGATACCTGCCGGCTCGATATGTTCCATCAAACCGATAATATGTACGTCCTCACCATCATAGATAGAATCGGATTCGGCCTCTTCGGCACGATCCAGAAAGTGATCGATCAGCACACGATTACCCGGCAAATTGCGCAGCAGGCTAACTACCGCTTTCTCCAGGTCCTCATCGTTTATCACGATGCTCATGCCCTGACCACCCAATACGTAGCTTGGGCGAACAAGCACAGGGTAACCCACTTTATGAG
>JAICXZ010000471.1 GCA_025934475.1 Mucilaginibacter sp.
ACAAGAAAATAGAATAGCGATGGGTTTAAAACCCATCGCTATAGTATAATTATCTCTCCAACTTCGGCACCCTCGTTGGCGTGTCAGTACCATTTACGATCGTACGCGAGCTTAATGCAATTGCCCTTATTGCAGAAGTGATATTAGCCATATCGAGCGTACTTACCTCATCACCAACCGTATGATATAGTTTGTCGACATCAATCTGGTCAGTTGATATGGTATGTGCCGGAACGCCTACACGAGCGAGGGAAGCATTGTCGCTGCGATAGAAGAGGTCCTGGCTCGGATATGGGTCGGGATAGAATTTAAATGTTGTTCCCTCGAGGTTTTTCTGCAATATCTTTCCAAAATCAGACCGCTCGAAGCCAGTAATAAAGGCTGAGTTTTGTCCCCATTTAGATGGCTTACCGATCATTTCTATGTTGAACATAGCCATTACCTTATCCGGCTCAACGGTTTTAGCGAAATATTGCGAACCATGCTCGCCGATCTCTTCTGCGGTAAATGCCACGAAGATGAGGGTGCGGGCGTTGTTATGTAATTTTTTGAAGTAACGAGCCAATGTTATTACGGCCGTGGTACCCGACGCGTCATCGTCGGCACCGTTTGCTATGCTGTCCTGGCCAACAGGTTTCAGGATACCCAAGTGGTCATAATGGCCCGAAAAGATCACATATTCGTCCGGTTTCGTTTTGCCGGGGATAATACCTGCTATATTAAATAATGGCAGCTCCTGGCTTTTTACCTCGCAATTGACGGTAAAAGATTTCACATCGTCATATGCACCCAGCACAAAAACCAAAGCATGACTGTCTTTTTGCTCCGTCTTGAAGGTGACACTGCCACCCAGCGACCGTCCACGCACGCGCTTGAACATATCACTGAATTTCGGATCAATCAGCACAAGCATGTTCTTATTACTTTGCAAGGCGCTTATATAAGCCGCTCTTAGGTCCTTATCGGGCGTTACTTTCATTATCTCGGCATCAGCCAAATGGTTCCATGTAAAAGATGAACTGCCCGAAACAGCAACATTCTCTTGCGCTATGGCAGTACCATTGATGGTTACATCGAGTTTTGAAGTCATTGTTTTCACCATGGTGAAATTCTGTCGATAACCGTCATCGCCTTTCATCGGCTGCAGGCCAATTTGCTTATATTCTAATTCAATAAACTTTGCGGCTTTTTCAATCCCGGGAGTGAACGTGGCGCGACCCTGCATATCATCGGAAGCAAGTGTGCTGATGATTCGTGTCACATCCTCTTGCCTGATCAGCTTGTTTACATCCTGCGCATAGGTGTAAACACTAATTGCCGTAAAGACGGCGAGGGTAAATAGCTTTTTCATTATTGTTTGACTTTGGTCGACAGCCATTTGTTACGGAATTCGGATCGTTCTTTAGTCAGCTCTTTGCCGGCCTTCTCAAAAGGCACAACCTCAAAAGCCGGATTTTCTTCCAATACGACAGTAGTTTCATGATCGCCGGTACGATTGCGATAATTTACAACAATCTTATCACCAATATTTTTTGCAGCAACAATATCAGTGAATGACTGAGCATCTTTCACATCCTTACCATCGGTCTTTAAAATAATGTCGCCGACATCTAAACCTGCTTTGTAAATTGGTGTACCAATAATACTTACCTGCACAGCTAGCCCCTCTTCACCATTAGCACGTGCCTGTCCCGAACGACCGCGATTGCCACCATAGGCTAACGGTCCTGCCCAGGCTTTGCCCGGTTGCGCCTTGCGTAATAGCAAACCCGCCTTTGACAGTAATTCTTCATAGTTGTTTTTTTCGATGCCGTAGATATACTTATTGAAAAAGTCAGCAGCGAATTTTGGGTTGTTGGTCACTTTAGCTAGATCAGCTTGCAAATCGGCTATCACATATGGCTTCATTACTTTGCCACGATCGAGCCAAACTGTCCGCATAAAATCGTCCAGGGTTAGATTGAATTCACTGCGCAGGCGAAGATCGAGTGCCAGGGCAATTGCGCCACCATAGGTATAGTAGCTGGTGAACATATTAGCCTGGTTGTTCGGGTCTATCGATACACCGGCATCGGCAAAAACCGAATAGCGGCTCATTTGCGTGGCCGGATATTTCGCTGCCCCTGGAGTATTTAGGATTTGATTAGCCAAGCCCGCCAATGTATGGGTGTAATCATCCAATGTGCGGAAACCAGCCCGTTCCAATAGTAATTCGCCATAGTATTGCGTGAAGCCCTCGGCGAACCAGAGTTCGCTGCTCATGTTGGCATGCTCAAAATTGAACGGCTCAAGTGATTTAGGCCGAATACGTTTTACGTTCCAGCTATGAAAATACTCATGCGAATAAGTCCCCAATACTCGCAACTCATTACCGCCAATTTTTGCGATCGGATGCACAATACAGGTCGAATTGCGGTGTTCCATACCATCGCCGGAGTTGGTTGGGTATACGTCGTCCAGAAAAGTATATTCACCGTAATCGTAAGTTGGCAATTCACCAAAAACGGCTTTTTCTTCCAGCACCATACGTTCTACCTGTTTGGCAAAGGCGTCTATCGTAGCCTGGTCATCATCCGAATGGATAGCCATGTTTATCTTTTCGTTTTTCCCGTTGTTATTTACCTGCCAGCTGGCCATTTTATAAGCCGAGAGCTCTGTAGGGCTATCCATCATATATTGCATGCCAGGCGCGCTGTAAATGTTGTCGCCTTCATGCTTCAATTGGGTAGCTACTTTCCAGCCGTATTTATCCAGGTCGTTAAATTCAAATTTTAAGGCCCTTTTATTCTCACCAACAACCCACATAAAAGTTGCCGGCATATTCAGGTGGGCATGACTTGGATCAATACCTGTATAAGTACCATCGGTCCAGTTGCCAAACAGTGTATAACTTACTTTAAATGTTTCGCTGTGATCGGGAACTTCATACAGGTCGCCTTCCAGTTGTTTTACTTGCAACGGGGTGCCATCCACTTCCATTGCTTTCACGTTATAAACATTCTTTCCAAATTCGTGCGTGGCATAACGACCCGCTGAAGACCGGCTCATACGCAACCTTATAGCTCCGCTCGGCGCGTTTGGAATGGTGATAACAACTTCAGCTTCGTGGTGTACCGCGTTGGGGAACGAGATGCTGTAATAGATAGCTTTTTGCGGCTTATCGACCTGGGCAAATAGTGCAGAAGAACCCAGCAAAGCGGCAATTAACAGATAAATTTTTTTCATGATTCATATTTAACCCTTGAGAATGGGGTTGAAATTACTACTAAATCATGATACGATTAAGGGATTTTTATAAGATTGTTATGATCTGTAAATATCCCTTAACCGGCAATCCCATTCTAATCGTAGCTGTGATGCTCCAGATCATATTCCGACTGGGCAGTAATGATCTTTTTGCGGCGTGACACGTCGGCCTCAACGTTGTGATCGTACGTTTCGTCGGTCACTTTCATATCGCGCTCTTTGTCGCGCTCGGCGTAGTAAATATTGGCGTCGGCAACTTTGTTGATGGCGACGTCATATGGTCCTTTTGGCGACATGAGCTTCACAAATACCGGCAAACATTCAAACAGGATGAACAGCCAGCCAATGAAGGAAATTGCCAGGTAAGTGTCTAAATCGCGCGTACCGTTTTCGTTATAGCTTAGTTGGCCCAGGGCCCAGTTCCGATCCGAAAATCCGGCAATGTTTGAGAGGCTGTCCAACTGTTGGCCGGTAAACATGCGCATATTGCTTAACCCTTCAAAGTCCTTTCTTCTAGATAAGAAATCGTCCATCTGCCCCTCATCGCCGGTCACGGTTTTCAGGCGGTCCTCTTTTTCCTGGAGTACCTGTTGTTTTTGTTTGGCATATTGCCCGTAGCCTACAATGCCTGACGTTTGATCGGTTTTACTGCCAAAAACTTCCTGGTTCAGTTGGGCACGCGAGCGATTGATATCCTGCTCAAGCGAGTCTTTTTCCTTTTTCAGATCG
>JAICXZ010000323.1 GCA_025934475.1 Mucilaginibacter sp.
CACAAACCAGTCGAACCGGGTATAGCCGTTACCCAGATCGGTTACCTTCCGGAGATGACCGTTGGAAACATCCTGCAAACCGGTAGGGCAGCTAATACTGATCAGGGTGCTGTCAACCTCATCAGCCTGCTGATCCTTATTTGGCCACCAAACGCTTGCGCCCATACCCTGGCAGGCTGTGGCAACCCACGGGTTGTTCTCCGCGTCAGTTTTGTATTGAATGCCGCCATCCCACGGCGCATTTTTAGCAATGGTTGGATGACCGGAATAATAAACTGTAAACTCATCCTTAGTCCCTTTGGCGATGGTTTGCGGGAAGGTGAGAAAAACTGCGTTAAACTCGCGGGTATATTTCAATTCCTGCCCTTTATAAACTACTTTTTCAACATTCAGGTTCGAAAAAAGGTCGAATTGCAATTTGGTAAAATCAGTAGTGGCTGTAAACTTAAACAGAACGTTGCCGCTCAATGACTTGTCAGGTATATCGAATTTAATATCCAGATGGTAATAGTTAATGTCGTAACAGGTACGGAATGGGCTGGTGAGGCTGCCGCGAAGCGTATCCCCGCGTGTAAATGTTTCTTTTACAGCGCCCAATTGGGCATAAAGCTGGCAAAATGCCAATGATATAACGGTAGACAGGAATAGCTTTTTCATTTCAGCAGTCAGTTAACAGGGCTAAGTTAAAAGATTTGTGATGCATTTGCTATTGTAACCGTGCTATTATAAAAACCAAAACTGCCGAAAGTATATCAAATAGTGCTGTTGATATATCCAAAAACGGTCGTTGGTGTAATAGATTTTGAAAGAGTAAAATACCCCCTTACCTTTAGGTCAGTAAATTACTTTTCGGGGATAGATAGGCTCAAAATATTTCTCTCCGGTAAAAGCCCAAGGCTTTAACCTATTCCTTGTTATAAAATCCCTTTCGCGTTCCGTAGAACAAAACCGTGCTGCCAGGTCACTTTTCGACGGTTTATGGTTTTTTGAACTTAATTCTTAACCCATTTTTTCCGGTTCGGTAAGACACTGTTCACGTGTTCACGAAATTTGCACACATCTTGCGTGAATATTATATAATTGGCTTACATTCAAATATTTGCCATTTAATAGTATTGCAAAAAGGTACATTTTTCGCATGTTCCGTGAACACTTCCGGAAAAAGGTTGTAAAATTTAGCGTGATTTTTAGCACAAGTGCGCTCGGCTTCACTAAGGGCACAAACTTATAATTGTCCTGAGGATTGTTCACGGTTCACGAAAGACGTCTACATGTTTTGCTGATAATGTTAATTTATTCATATTCAATAACTTAATTTGCCTAAATTGCAAAAAAGGTACATTTTTAGCATGTCCCGTGAACACTTGTTGCGGCAATAAAAGCAGTCCAACAGCGTAACTTATTAAATTTTTTTAAAAAGTTTTGTATTTACGGTTTTTAATTTATTAAGTTTGCATTGGATAATGCAGAATGTACTTAAAGACGCGCTATACTTTAGCCTTATGTCGGTAAGGGTAATTTTAATAGTTAAATTGGTTTGAAAAATCCTCGTTTCGGCGGGGATTTTTTATGTAATGTCTGATTTCAATTTTTTATTAACGGCATCTATCCGGCTTAAGACACTTACGACTCACGACTTAGCACTATGGCACGATTAAACCTGTTAGAAGAAACCCGTTACGAGAAGCTGCCGGTAACGGTGTACAAGGACCAGCAAACGGCATCCGGATCAGTAGCGGCAAGGATTGCTGCATTGATAAAAAGCAAGGAGCAAAAAGGAGAAAAAACCATATTGGGCCTGGCTACCGGGGTTACACCGATAGGCGTTTATGCCGAGCTGGTGCGCCTGCACCGTGAAGAAGGCCTGAGCTTTAAAAATGTGATCACCTTTAACCTGGACGAGTACTACCCCATGCAGCCCAATGCCGTGCAAAGCTATGTGACTTTTATGTACGAAAATCTGTTTTCGCATGTCGATATCGATAAAGCGAATGTGCACATACCCGACGGTACTTTAGCTTTGGATGATATCCCTGCGTTTTGTCTGGAATACGAAAGAAAGATCACCGAACTGGGTGGCCTTGACTTACAGCTGCTGGGTATCGGCCGTACCGGCCACATCGGCTTTAACGAGCCGGGCTCGGCGCCGAACTCGGGCACACGGCTGGTTACTTTGGACGACCTGACCCGCAGCGATGCTTCCCGCGATTTCGGCGGTAAGGCCAATGTGCCCACCAAAGCCATTACCATGGGGATCGGCACTATATTTAAAGCCCGTGAGATTGTGTTAATGGCCTGGAGCCTGAAAAAAGCCCCGATCATCAAAAAAGCGGTAGAAGGTGAAATATCAGGCGATGTACCGGCTACGTTTTTGCAGCTATCCGACCATGTGGAGTTTGTACTGGATGAGCCTGCGGCCAGTATGTTGACCCGTTTTGATACCCCATGGCTGGTAAAAGATTGTGTATGGGAAAACAGCCTGAAAAAGAAAGCGGTGATCTGGTTAGCTAATACGGTAAATAAACCGATACTAAAACTAACCGAAGAAGACTATAACAACCATGGCATGGCCCAGCTGGCAACAGAGCAAGGCCCGGTTTATAATATCAACATCGACATTTTTAACCAATTACAGCATACGATCACCGGCTGGCCGGGTGGTAAACCCAACGCCGACGATTCGCAAAGGCCCGAAAGGGCACAGCCGGTCCAAAAGAGAAGCATCATTTTTTCGCCTCACCCGGACGATGATGTCATCTCCATGGGCGGGACATTTATCCGTTTGGTTGACCAGGGGCACGAAGTGCATGTAGCCTATCAAACCTCTGGCAACACGGCTGTCTGGGATGATGATGTGCTTAGATTCGTTGAATTCGCCATCGATTTCAATGAAAGCATCGGCGAGGATAACAGCCATCTCAAAAAGATCTATGAGGACATGCGGGAATTCATTCCTACCAAGAAACCCAACCAGATCGATACCAAAGAGATCCGTGACGTAAAAGGGTTCATCCGGAAAACAGAAGCCATCGCCGGGGCACGTTATGCGGGATTGCCCGACAGTAACATCCATTTTATGGCTTTGCCGTTTTACGAAACGGGTAAAGTAAAAAAGAATGCCGCAGGTGAGGAAGACATCCGCTTAACGATGGAGCTGCTGAACAAAATAAAACCCCACCAGATATTTGCCGCCGGCGATTTTGCCGATCCGAACGGAACGCACCTGGTTTGTTTCAACATTACCCTGGCCGCCCTGAAACGTTTACAAAAGACAGAGGACTGGGTAAAAGACTGCTGGCTGTGGATGTACCGCGGCGCCTGGCAGGAGTTTGATACCTGGGAAATAGAGATGGCCGTGCCGCTATCTCCGCAGGAAGTGCTCCGCAAGCGTAATGCGATCTTTAAACATCAAAGCCAGAAAGATAGGCCGGTATTCCCGGGTGATGATGCCCGCGAGTTTTGGGTAAGGGCCGAAGACCGGACAAAGGAAACCGCCCAAAGCTATGACAAGCTGGGTATGGCCGAGTATGAGGCGATGGAGGCCTTTGTACGGTATCATTACTGATCACAGATTATTAGATGATTGGTATGATTTCACAGATTTAGATTCTCCGGGGATAAAATCAGTGTCATCATATAAATCAATTGAAATCTGTGATCAAAAGGCTTCCCCCAGCGCTATATAAAAGCCCTGCTGCCGCGATTCGCCGGGGCGTTTTTCGCCAACACCATAATCCGCGCGTATGCTGAGGCCTTTTTGCAGATCGAAATAATAACGGACACCGGCGCCCCAATCGGGTTTCAGATCGTGAGCGTCAAAAGCATCATGAAAAACCTCGCCGGTACCGGCAAAGCCTACAACGCCGAATCTTTTGGTAATGCGGTACCGCAATTCCGTCTGCCCCGCTAAAAAATTCCTGTCGCGGAAACGGCCGTTATAGTAGCCGCGCATCATTTCGTCGCTGCCCATGGTCGGCATCAAATAAAAAGGTGATTGCCCGCCCAGCAGGCTTTGCTCCTGTATATCAAGGCCCAAAACCAATTGCTTGTTAAGCAAAAAAAAGCCCGAATACTCGATGTTAAAAAATCCGCCCTGGTAATTATTGTTCTCAAACATTCCCTGCATAATATTCAGGTAGGCGGTCACAATCGCGCCTTTTGTGGTATAAGTATTATTGTTACGGCTGTCAAAAATAACACTGGGCCCAAGGTATACGCCCGCACCACCCGCTTTGCCCTGTACTTCTGGATCGGTATTATAAATACTGGCCGGGTTTGGGTCGTCGAAGATATAATCAAACGCTCCCCCAACCACACCCAGCAACAGGTTATCTGCCGCCTTCTTTTCTGCATCAAAACTTAGTTTAAAGCGGTACTCTCCAACGCGGTCCTCACTGGCCTGACTGGTGGCATTACCGATCCCATAAAAATTAAATGGAAAGTTAAGATGGCCAACGCTTCCCGAAATATGTACTGAGTTTCCGGGCAGCCACCAGGTTCCGTTTAAGGTAACATTGGTTTGATTTTTTGTAGTGATGGAAGCATACCCAAAAACACTGGAGACATTGGTCTTTTTAACCGTATCGGTATAAAACGAATACAGCGCCGAACCGCCAAATTCCGCCCCGGTTTCCGGTGCGCTGCTAAATACGGGTACGAGTATAAAACTACCGCGCTTGCTCGTATCTTTATTAAAGTACATCTTGTTGATGATGTGCTTAATAGTTTGCACCTGCGCATGAAGCAACTGAAAAGAAATCAGGAAAAAAAGCAGCGCAACAGGCTTCCTCATGCAAAATCAGGAATGATGCCGAAAGATAAGATTTTGCTTTAATAAGGATGTAAAATTGATACTTTTGCACCAAAATTTGACACGGAAAAGATGAGCACTACAAAAGGTCCTGTTTCGCAGTTTATCGAGAAAAACTATCTGCATTTTAATGCCGCAGC